>JBGUBD010000005.1:300000-429506 GCA_041821185.1 Phycisphaerales bacterium AB-hyl4
CCGTTCGCTTCACCGGTGATCATCCTCTTCCTCGGCGGGTTTCTGCTTTCCTCGGCCGTGACCAAGCACGCGCTCGACCGAGCGATCGCCGCGAAAGTGCTCGACCCGTTCACACGCAACCCGCTGCTGCTGATCTACGGCGTCATGCTCATCACCGCCTTCTTCTCCATGTGGATGAGCAACACCGCCACTACCGCGATGATGCTCGCCATCGTCGCGCCGCTGCTGAAAAACCTCAGCGACGATGGCAAGTTCCATCTCGCGGTCATTCTCGCCGTGCCCATGGGCGCAAACATCGGCGGCATCGGCACGCCCATCGGCACGCCGCCGAACGCGGTTGCCCTCGCGGCCCTGCGGCAGGGCGGCTTCGACGTCGGCTTTCTCGACTGGATGCTCGTGTTCGTGCCGCTGGCGGTGCTGCTGATGGCCGTCGCCGGCGTGCTGCTGTACTTCATGCTCCCGCCGGGCAAGGCGCTGTCGATCCCCCGCCTCAAGCACACCGAACCGATCTCCACGCGAGGCAAGATCACGCTCGCCATCCTCGTCCTCACCATCTGCCTCTGGCTCACCGGCTCGTGGCATGGCATTGACGACGCGGTCATCGCCCTCATCGCCGCTGCCCTGCTCACCGGCTTGCAGATGCTCGACCGTCGCGACGTCGACACGATCGACTGGAACATCCTCATCCTCATGTGGGGCGGCCTCGCGCTGGGCAACGCGATGAGCCAGACCGGACTGGTCGCCTACCTCATGGATCTGCCCATCGCCCAGACGACGGGCTTCCTGCTTGCCCTTACCGTCGTGCTGCTGGCGTACGGCCTGTCAACATTCATGTCCAACACCGCCGCGGCAAACCTCATCATCCCCATGGCGCTCGCGTTCCCCGCGCCGGAAAACGTGCAATTGATCATCCTCACCGCGCTGGCGTGCTCGTTTGCGATGGCGCTGCCGATCTCCACGCCGCCGAACGCGATGGCCTTCGCCACCGGCAGGCTGCCCGCCGCCACATTGCTGCGCGTGGGCGGGCTGATCTCCGCGATCGCCATCGGCGTCCTGCTGATGGGCTACCAAGTCATGCTGCCGCTGATCCTGAATCTGTGATGCAATTCGCCGCGCGGTCGATGGACACATATGGCGCAAACCCCCCGCATCTGCGGGGGGCTATTTCACAAGCGCGCGGCACCTCTTTATACGGATCGGACATGAATCTCGGGTGCGATGGAAGCCCACGGCGTCACGCCGTGGGCTTCAGCCTCCTGCACAGAGCCCGAGTTTGATGGGTAATCCGTATGACCTCATGCGCAATAGCCCCCCTCGGAAGCGGGGGAGGTTGCGCTCGTAATGAACTGCCGCGGGCCTCGCGGTCGATCGGACAAGCATAAAAAAACGGCCGACCCGTGAGGGCCGGCCGTTTTGATTGAAAACAATCTGTTGCTTCTCACCCGAACTTAGTTGTCGGGATCGTAAGCGGTTTCCTCGTCGATGTAGACCATGTGGGCGACAGCCGTACCGCCGTCAACATCATCATCTTCTTCAAAGATGTTGTCCGTACCGCCATCGTTGTCAGCATTCAACGGGCCCGAGCCGAAGCGAGTGCGAAGCACGTGAGTGGTTTCAAAGCTGACGCTGTTGTCGTTGCGGGCCACGCCGCCGCGCCAGTCGCCACTGCCGTCACGAGTGTGCACACTGTAGATGTCGTTGCCGGGACCACCCTTGGCACGATCGCTCACGGCGACGGCTTCGGTGTTCAGCGTTTCCGACCATTCACGCGAGCGCTGAGGCGACTCACCATCACGGATGTCGAGCATCGCGTAGGAGTAGTTGTCGATTCCGACGTTGTTGTCGGTGTCATCGCCATCCGCTTCGTCCTTGCCGGTGTCGGAAGGGCTGATGATGTATTCCGGCGTGAAGAAGTTGCCGTTGAGCAGGATGGCAAACCGGGTGGCGGGGTGATCGCCATCCTCGTTAGCCCGGAAGTCACCAGTGGTGACGCCGTTGCCTGTGTCAAGGATACCGGTCTGGCCGCTGAGGCCCGGGAAGTTGCTGCGGTTGCTCTGGGCGAACATCACCATGGCCTGGTGGATGCCGCGGATCTGCGTGTTGCTCTGCATTCGGCGGGCCGTGGCTCGGGCAGCGCCGAGGGCGGGCAGCAGAATACCGATGAGCAGCGCGATGATCGAAATCACCACGAGAAGCTCAATTAGAGTGAAACCTTTGTTCGTACGCATGTGAAACGCTCCTGAAAAAGAAAATAGAGAACAAGACCAAGGGGAACATTTTGATGTGTCTTCAGATTGTTCAAACGAAACGGGCATTGATTGGCAACGGTCCGGCGCGCCATTCGCCGGTCGTTTGTGCAGACGGTGATAAGGAATCTTTGCCAATCGACACAACGCCTTTTTGCTGAAAAACCTGACACACACCACAAGAAGGCGAACCATTCGCCCTATAAAACACTAGATTATTTCAGTGAACATGCCGTGCCATCCGATGGGGTTCGAGATCCATGGAAGCCAACATGTTTCGGGCCAAGCGCGGCGAACCTTGGAGGGGCGAGGTTGCCGAGTCCCAGATGAGTCTGAAGCGGGACTCGTTCGCGAGGGCGTGACCCTTCTTGCCTGCCCGGAAGGGTGGCTGGGAAAAGCCGACTGATTGCATTTTCGTGTATCTCAATAGCGTTGAGTATCGTAACGCGATCGACGGAACGATGTCAAGCTGTAGAAGCGCGGCCGATTGTGCCGTTTGGATGAGCGTCGCGGGTCGTGTATGCAGAAGATGTTGATGCTAATGGTTTTGCGCGATTTAGCAGGGTCTGGTGCGATGGCGTTGGGGGGCAAAGATTCTTTTCAACATGTCGTTGAGCGCGGGGAAACCCGTCGACGAGCCGTGCGCTTCTCGGGCGGAAAGTGGTTACGAGGGCAACACGGGTTCTCATTTAGCCGCGGGCCTTGGCCCGCGCTTTCGGCCCGCAGGGCCGAAGAAGGCGGTGCAAGCACCGCCGCTAGATATTCCAAATGTTAAAGCCGCGTTGTCGTTCTACGCGTCGGTGTTGCCTTGGTCATCGGTGCCGACATTCTCGCTGCCGACGTCTTCGCTGCCGGCTTCGTCGGCGTTGTCTTCCGCGACGCAGGCGAGTGCGACGAGGCGGTCGCCCTGCTGGACGTTGATGACTTTGACGCCCTGCGTGCCTCGGCCGGTGCGTCGGACGGGGGCGGCGTTGATGCGGACGATCATGCCCTGGTAGGTGATGAGCATGAGGCTGGCCTCGTCGGAGACGGTGAGCAGGCCGACGACCTGTCCGTTGCGCGTGTTGACGGTGATGTCGCGTCGACCCTTGCCGCCCCGGCTTTGCGGTCGCGACCCGGTTTCGGACTGGACGAGGTACTCGCTGGTGGGCGTTCGCTTGCCGTAGCCGTTTTCAGTGACGGTGAGCAGGTCGGTTTCTTCGCCTTCTGCGATGCGGACCAGGCCGACCACTTTGTCATGCCCAGCGAGGTCGATGCCCTTGACGCCTGTGGCGGTGCGTCCCATGACGCGGACGTCGTCTTCCTGGAAGCGGATGGCCATGCCCAACGTCGTGCCGAGCAGGACGTGGTCGCTGCCGGTGGTCCAGAGCACGCCGACGAGCTGGTCGTTTTCGCGGAGGTTGATGGCGATCAGGCCCGACGCGTTGACGTTGCGATAATCCTTCAGCGCGGTGCGCTTGACCAGGCCGTTGATCGTGGCGAACAGCAGGTAGACTTCGCCCTTCTCAAAGTCAGAGATGGGCATGAACGTGCAGATGCGCTCGTTCGGCTGAAGGTTGATCAGGTTGACAATGTTGCGCCCGCGACTGGTGCGCGGCGCTTCGGGGATCTCGAACACCTTGATCTTGAACACTCGGCCGGTGTCGGTGAAACACAAAAGGTCATCATGCGTACTGGCGACGAAGACCTGCTCGGTGAAGTCTTCGTCGCGCGTGCTTGCGCCGATCACGCCGCGACCGCCTCGGCCCTGCACGCGATATTCATCGACGGGCAGCCGCTTCACATAGCCGGCGTGCGTGATGGTGACGACGACCTGCTCGACAGGCGTCAGCGCGCCAAGGTCAAGCGCGCCGGCCTCGGCGTCGGCGATCTCGGTCTTACGCGGGTCGGCGTACTTGCCGCGGATCTCGGCGATCTCTTCCTTAATGATGTCCAGCACACGCTGCGGGTCGGCGAGAATGCCTTCGTATTCCTCAATCTGAGCGACAAGCTTGGCGTAGTTGGCGACCAGCGTTTCGATTTCCAAGCCGACCAGTTGGATGAGTTGCAGTCGGCCGATGGCTTCGGCTTGCACGCGCGTGAGGCGGACGTCGTTCTCATCCGCCATCGCTTTAAGGCGTTCCGGAATCTGCGGCGCGTACGGATGCTCCGGCGCGATGCGGAAGCCACGCTGCATCAGCTTTTCGATCGCCTCGTCGCGCGTTCGGCTACTGCGGATCAGGCGAATTACTTCGTCAATATCACACACCGCGAAGATCAGGCCTTCAATGCGGTGCGCTTCCTGCTGCGCTTGCTTGAGGCGGAACTGCGTGCGTCGGCGGACGACTTCCTGACGGTGGTTGATGTACTCCTGGATCAGGTCTTTCAGGCCCAACGTTCGCGGTTGGCCGTGCACCAGGGCGATGTTGATGATGCTGAACGTGCCCTGCAGCGGGGTCATCTGGTAGAGCTGGTTTTCGACGACCTGCGGGTCGGCGCCGCGTTTGAGTTCGATGACGACGCGCATGCCCACTCGGCCGGACGATTCATCGACGATGTTTGAGATGTCGGTGAGCTTGTCGGCTTTTCGGAGTTGGACGATCTTGTCGACGATGCCGTCGTTCTTGGAGGTCTGGTAGGGGATCTGCTTGACGACGAGTTGGTTCTTGCCGGAGCGGGTCTGCTCGTGTTCGATGCGGGCGCGGACGGTGACGCGGCCGCGTCCGTTGGCGTAGGCCTCGGCGATGCCGCGTCGGCCCATGACGATGCCGCCGGTGGGGAAGTCGGGGCCGGGCACGATATTCAGCAGTTCGCGCAGCTCGATCTGAGGGTTGTCGATGGTGGCGACGATGGCGTCGCAGATTTCGCCGAGGTTGTGCGGCGGCATCGAGCAGGCCATGCCCACCGCGATGCCGGTCGAGCCGTTGACCAGCAGGTTCGGCAGCTTGGCGGGGAGGACGGTGGGCTCGTCGACGGTTTCGTCGAAGTTGGGAATCCAGTTGACGGTTTCAAGCTTGAGGTCTTCGAGCATCTCCACGGCGTGGCGATGCATACGCGCCTCGGTGTAACGCATGGCGGCCGGCGGATCGGGGTCGATCGAGCCGAAGTTGCCCTGCTTGTCGATCAGCAGGTAGCGCGTTTTCCAGTCTTGAGCCATGTTGACCAGGGTGGGGTAGATGGCCTGGTCGCCGTGGGGGTGATACTTCTTCATGGTCTCGCCGACGATGCCGGCGCACTTGGAGTGCTTTCGGCCGGGCGAGAGATTCAGGTCGTTCATCGCGACAAGGATTCGCCGCTGCGAGGGCTTCAGGCCGTCGCGGACGTCGGGCAGCGCTCGGTCGACAATGGTGGACATCGCATAGGTGAGGTAGCTGTTGGACAGCTCTTCCTCAATGGCGAGGTCGACGGTCTGGCCCAGGGCGGCGGTTTCGGGCTGGTCCGATTCCGGGGAAGGGGGGGTCTGCTCGTCGCTCATATCACGGTGCACTCGTCGAGAGAAGTCGTCGGGGCGGAAACAAGCATTATAGCGGTTTTTACCGGCTCGGTCCGGTAGCGGGCCGGGCCTTGCAGGGCGATCGCACCTGATTTAACCGCTCGATTTTCAACGCCAAGACGCCAAGACGCCAAGGACAGCAAGTCGTTCTTGCCACGAAGACACGAAGGCACGAAGAAAACACGAAGAAAGGCAGAGAATTATTTTTTGGCAAGGCAGGGAAGCGTGCATCTGTTCCGAAACACCTGCCCCTCCCGTAATTCCCCCCCTTCCTTCTAATTCTTCTTCCCCCTTCTTCCCCCTTCGTGCCCCCTTCATCCCCTTCGTGCCTTCGTGGCTTGCCTTTCTTTCTGGCGTCTTGGCGTAATGAGCGATTAGCTGCGTTGGTCCTGCGGGGCCTTGCACCGCCCGGTCGCGGGTATCGGGCCAATGCCGAATGTCGAGCCGGGTAAGCTACGGATCTTCTACGTATGAAAACACTTATAAATAAAAATCGACTTCCCTCGCTGGGCGACGACACCTAAGCTTGCGCGGATGAGTCAGGCAAGCTGCCGTTGCGGGGTCGGTCCCGTTTGGGTGGGCATGCCGAAGTCGAGTCGTTACGCCAATCTCAAAGCACGGAGGCAGAAGGCCATGGCTGAGCAACCGCGTCATCGTGAACCAAGTCATCAGGAATCCACACCGCAGAACCCCGGACGGGGCGAGCCGTACGAAGTGCGCGAACCGGAACGCGGGACGCACCCCGGCGGCCGGGAAGCCTACGCCTCCGGGCAGCCGGGCTATCGGGAGGGCTACCGCGAGTATGAGCATCGCGGCGGCGGCCGACCGAATGAGCCGCGCCACGACACCGGCGAATCGGAGGCCCCGTTCCGCCACATCGGCCGACGGGTGAGTTGGGGGGCGATCTTCGCGGGCGTATTCGTTGCGTTGTCCGTGCAACTGCTGTTGAGCGTGCTGGGCATCGGCATCGGCGCAGCGGCGTTCGACCCGACCGGCGCTGCGGACCCGACGGCGTGGACCGTCGGGGCGGCAGTGTGGTGGGTCATCACGGGGCTGATCGCGCTGTTCATCGGCGGCTGGGTGGCAGGCCACCTCGCTACCAACCCCGACCGCCGCGATGGGGCGATCCATGGCGTGGTCACGTGGTCGCTGGCGACACTGATCGGCGTCTGGATGCTGACGACGACGCTCGGAACGATGACCGCTGGCGCGTGGACCGTCGTCGCCGAGGGCCAGCAACTGCAAATGCCCGCTGGCATCGAAGAGCAGATCGATCCGCAGCAACAGGAACAGCAGCCGCAGCAACAGCAGGATGCCATGCAGGACCCGCAGGAGATGTTGGACCAGGCTGGCGAGGCGGTTGCCCATGCAGGCATCTGGACGTTCGTAGCCATGGTCCTCGGCGCAGCTGCGGCGGGGCTCGGCGGATTCCTCGCGACACCACGCAATGCACCGAGTGAGATGAGCCGACGTGATATCGATCGACGCTGACGCGATTCGCAAGTCGGCCCACCCGGGCGGCAGCAACACACCGTTAGCCCCACCCGTGGCAATTTATGCGACGGGTGGGCTTTTTATTTAGAGACGGGAGCGGGGGAGGTTTATGGTTTCTCGTTTCTGGTTGGGGGGAGGGAGTATCCAAGCCGGGCCCTGAGCGAGTCGCGAGCGAAGGGCCGGATCCGTTGGAATTTCTAATCGCTAATTGCTGATTGCTACGTGCATTGGCGGCGTTGCTTTCCGCTCGCGCAAAAAAAACGCCGCCGGCATGGTGCCGGCGGCGTGTGGGGGATCAGGTTGTCGTGCCGTTTAGAAGCGGCTTCGGCGGTCGTAGGACGCCGGGTCGTCCAGCAGGCCGGGGTAGAGGTTTTCCTCTTCTTCGTGCTGGATGATGATCGACGGCTTAACGAGGATCAGCAAGGTTCGTTCATCCTTGACCGTGCTGGTGTTGGTGAACAGCCGGTTGATGAAAGGCACCTTGGAAAGCACGGGGACGCCAGCTTCGATTTCGATCTCGTCGACGAGTCGCTGACCACCGAGCAGAAGCGTGCCGCCGTCGGGAACGCTGACGGTGGCGGCGACTTCGGTGATCTGAAGCGTCGGTGCTTCGAGGGTCGCGGAGATTGGAATCGCGACCTCGTTATCGCCCGGGCCGGGGATGGTGACGACAGCGTTCTGGGTGATTTGCCGGATGGCGTCCAACTGTGCGAGGCTGGGCTGGAGCGTCATTGTGACGTACCGGCGGTCAGCGGAGACGGTGCCCTGAACCTGTAGCACGACACCGGAGTTGACGACGGACAGTTCCTGGTTGAAGCCCGCTGCGTCGGGGATGGGCTCAAGGTCGCTGATGAAGGCGAACTGCTGAGCGACGACGACGAAGGCGGTCTGGCCGTTGAAGAAGGTCACGCGTGGGGCCGTGAGCGAAACGGATCGCTGGCTGGCTTGGGTTGCGTGGACCAGGAGGTTGACTTCCAGGTCGTCGAGGTAGCTGACGCCGAGGTCAAGCGATCGGCCGGTGCGGTTGAAGCCGTCCGGTCCGAAGCCGGTGGGGCGACCGATGCTCGTGCCCGGCTGGAATCGCCCGGGCGTGCGGTCGGTCTGCGGGTTGTTGGTGATGCTGGCCGAGTCCTGTCCGAACCGGATCGGACCGAAGTTTCCGCCGGGGCTGTCGATCTGGAAGTCGAAGTCGACGCCGATGTTTTCCAGGAAGTTCTGGTCGACGAGGAGGAATCGGGCTTCGACGGAGATCTGGATGGCCCGCGTTTCGCGGAGCTGGCTGAGCAGGTCGATGACGCTGCGGTGGTTGTCGGCTGTGGAACGGATGATGAGGTTGCCGTTGTACTCCCGCATGCTGGAGACATCGCCGCCGAACTCATCCCAGTCGTCGATGCGGCCGACAGTGCTGCGGACGAGGTCTTCGATTTCCTCGATCATTTCCGCGCGGGTGCGGAAATCAGGGTCTTCGTCCGAACCGGTGTCGCCGAACAGCCCGCCGCGGCCACCGCCGCCGCCGCCGCCGCCGCGACCACCACCGCCACCGCCGCCGCGACCGCCACGGCCACCGCCGACGTGGTCGGAGTCAAGGGCGCTTTCGAGGTCGAATCGCGGAGCGTTGTCGAAGTTGGGCACCTGCACGAGCAGGTCGCGGATGTCGTAAACGCGGGTGTCAGTCGTACGGCGAAGGTCGGCTTCCGTGGAAACGTGCACGATGCCGTCGATCACCGAAAATTGAACGGGCTCGAAATCGCTGGACGCCTGGGCAAGTACGAGGTTCAGCGCCCGCTCGGCAGGCACGTTGCTCAGTTGAAGGCTCACGGGCGTGTCCTGATCGACACCCGCCATCTCCAACGCGCCCCAGTTGACGAAGAAGTTCTGCTCCGTGGCGTCACGGAAGTAGTCGATCACGTTGACCAGACGGTTGGCTTCGAAGTTCACCGGCAGCGGCTCACGCAGCGCCGCACGCGTGGCACGGTTGGCTTCGGTTTCGCCCATCGAGTCGTCCATATCCGCCAGACGACGTACGGTCAGTTCCGGCCAGTCGTGCGGATAGGTCACCAGGTCGGTGTAAGGCTGCGTAGCTTCAATGTTCAGAGCACGCTGCTGGGCGATGCGGCGGTCGCGGTCCTGACGCTGCTCACGGAAGTTCACGAGCACCTGGCCGTCTTCAATGCCCATCTTCATCGCTTGTGCCGCGACGTTCATCGGGTCGATCGCCAAAGCGCGATCCACCAGCTCCAACGCCCGGTCGTAACGCATTTCAAGACGCATTTCCATCGCACGCGTCAGCAACTCGTTGATCTGCTCGCGACGCTCACGCTCGGCAGTGACGCGGGCGTCACGGCGGTCACGCTCTTCCTGCTGAAGGGCCACCCACTGTCGGCGGGCCTCTTCCTCGTCACGCTGTTCGTTGATGGTGATGGCAAGCTGCTCGGCGGAGTCACGCAGGTCGCGATACTGGGCCGGGGGCAGGAACCGCTGCTCGCGGTCGAGGGTGACGCGGGCACGATCGACCGCGTCGCGGGCGGCGGTGTAGTTGCCGCCTTCCAGTCGATTGCGGGCCGTATTCAGGCTCGATCGCACGTCGGCGACCGCCTGCTGCGCCCGCAGGTCGCGGTCCATTCGCTCACGGCTGATCAGGTCATCCGGTGCCAGCGCCTGCTGCCGACGGGCACGCAGAGCTCGCAGTCGATCGACCGTTTCTTCATGGTTGGGGTCCAGCTCGCGGGCCGCTTCATATCGGCGGATCGCCAGCTCGATGTTGCCCTCTTCCTCGGCGATGCGGGCCTCGGCGAGGAATTCCTGATGACGCAGCGAGCGGGCCCGCTGGAACAGGTCGTCCCGAGCCGCCGGTTCCCCATTGGCAGCTTCTTCCGCCCCAGCCTCAGCCACGGCGACTTCGGTGATCTCTTCGGCGACCTCGTCCGCAGGCTCCTCCGCCGGGGCTTCCACGACCGCGGCGACGGCTTCTCGCTCATCCTCTTCCGCAGCCACTTCGACGGCTTCCGTCTCGGCGACTTCTTCTTGCTCGGCAGGTCGGCTGGCTTCGTGCTGACGCTGGGCAAGGGCGAGCTGGCGCTCGACCCGCTGCTGGTCAAACCAGCCCAGGCTCACGCCGCTGGCCTGCACACGTTCGAGGCGTTCGATGGCCTCGGCGTGATCGCCACGCTCCAAGGCTTGGTTCGCGAGGTCAATTTGTTCGCGGGTGATCGTCAGCTCGCGGTTGGCCTGGCGACGCAACTGGGCGAGGCTGGCGCTGGCCTGGCCTCGCTCGCTGTCGCTGGCTTGCTCGTCCGCGATGACCTGGCGGTAGAGCTGCGAGGCGGCGTCAGGATCTTCCGAGGCCATCTGGTCCGCCTGGCTGAGCAGCTCTTCGGGGGAGAGGGCGATCCATTCGACCTCCTCTTCCGCCTCGGCGTCGCCGTTGGCTTCGACCGCGTCGGCGGTCTGGCGGTCGATCTCCTGCAGCGTGCGGAACAGCCGAACACGCTGGTTCGGCGGCAGCTGCATGTGGTCGACCCGTCGCAGCGACTGACGCGCCGCTTCAAGGTCTCCCTGTTCGAATTGCTCCATGCCCTGTGCGAAGAGCTCACCGGCATTGGCCTGCGAGTTCTCGGCCAGAGCGGCGCTTGACGCCACCCCGACAATCAGACTGAAGCAGACCGTGACGACAGTTAGCAACTGACGGGTAAGCAATGCAGGGCCTCCACTAACAATGGTCATGACCGGGCAGCATGTCGAGCGCGTCCAGCGGGTCGATCGTGCGTGAGCATCGGGCCGGCTTTTCTTGCGGCAAGGGGAACTATTGCGAGCCAGCTTGAGAATACAGCCGAACCGCCATTTGCCCACAGTCGAGAAGTCTAAAGACTGTATTGGCAAGCTGCAAGTGAGACCCCGGGTCGACGCCCGGGGATTCACCGGGTTCGGGCCGGGCCGCTGCTCGCGTGGATTGAATTTTCAAGTCGGGCCGGACCGGTTGACACGCCGGGCCACGAAGCTCATGGCTCGAAAGGAAAATGCTCAGGTAGGACCGTCATCGGCGTGCTCAGCGTAAAGCCGATCCCGTCGTCAAAATGCACCTGCACGAACGCCGCAAGCCAACCCTCGTCCGGAGCGGTGAGCGTCACCTCGGCCTGCTTGCCCGCGGTCTCGATCGTTTGCGACTGCCAGTGGGCCTGCCGATAGTCACGGTTCGGCGAGTGCGCCTCCCACAGCGTCACGCGCGTCGCCGACTCGTCCCAGCGGACGTGCAGGGTGATCGACTCGTCGTCGGCAGCGGGCTCACGCGTCAGCTCGACCGTCGGCATCGCCCGCTCGGTGAACACCCGCTCGGCAAACGCCAGCAGCGTCGCCCCCGCCTGCTGCCCCGCGCCGTGCCCGGCGTTGGGTACGTACGCCAGATGGGTTGGCCCCGCCAGTTCGTCGACGTACAGATTCGCCGCGTCCACCGTCCAGTACGGGTCGTTCGTGCCGAGCACGATCAGCTTCGGCAGCGTCAGCTCGTCGCGGTAGGCAAACGGGTCGACGATGTCCACCAGCGATCGGCCGGGCTCGGTGTCCAACGCATCAATCAGGCCCCGTTCCGTGTAATCGCGGATCATCGGGCTCGTGCTGCCATACGTCGCCTGCTGCTGGTGGATTTGTGGCGAGAAATTCAGCACGTCGATCACCATCGGCGCGATCGCCTGTACGCGATCGTCGACCGCCGCGGTCAGCCAACTCGTCCACCCCCGCTTCGACGCGCCGGTGAGCACATATGCCTCAATCGCCAGGTCGTGTTCGTGGACAAGCACCTGCTCGAACGTGTCCATCGCCCGCACCGCCGACTTGACCATCGGCAGCAGCAGCGGCCAGTCGCTCCCGCCGTCGAAATCGTCCCCGGCACCATTTTCAACATCGCCCCCGCCGCCGGCAACTCGTTCGCCAAGCAGATATTGCTGGAACGTGTGGGCGATCGCCGCATCTTCGTACATGCCGTCGAACAGCGGTTGATTGGGCACTTGCTGGAGCATCGCCACCGGCACGCCCAGTCGATTGGCCGCCGTCACCGCCATGGCTGCCTGCTGGCCCTGGGGCGGCTCGCTGTTGGACGCCCCGCCGCCGATCATCAGCACCGCCTTGCCCGCGTGTTCGATGTTGTCGGGCACGATAATCGTCATCCAATGCTGCCACGCCTTGTCGCGCCACGTCTGCGACTGCATCCGCACGTCATGCCGACTGGCGTTGCCGAGTTGCTGCGTCTGCACCAGTTCGTAGCTGTACGTGTCGTCCGTCCGTTCGACGTAATCGCGCAACGCTGTCTCGGTCGCCGCCGCCTGCTCGACCGCCAGCGCCAGACCCGTACTCGCCGCCAGCACCATCATCACAACAAGTCGGTACCACATCCGTCGGCTCCTCAGCATGCCCCCGAATTCTCCGGCCACAACCCGGGCCGACCACCACGTCCGCCCAGGCAGGCCCTTAGTCGAATGTTACGCACGCCATCGGCAGCAGTTCGCCCACCCTTGGCTTTCACCACCGCCGCGATTCGGCTATGGTTACCAAATCGACAGGAGCCCAACCGATGAGCCAACCCAGCGACGTTTTCACACCCGGCCAACGCGTCGAAGTGACCCAACAGATTCCCCAGCGCGACGAAGTCTGGACCAACAAGTCCCAGGGCGTCGTCGTTCGCTATGACCAACGAAAAACCGGCTCGTGGTACGCCCACTCCAAAGATGACCGCCTCTGGCTCGACCGGCTCGTCATCCGCAAAGACGACGGGGAGTTGGTGACCTTCAACCTCGACAACTACACCCACGTCGAGATCATGAACAACGACGCCGCGGCCGACCAAACCCCGGTATCACCATGAACCTCCGTACCCAAATGCCACTCGGCGTCACGGCTGTCATGCTCCCCGAACTTGATTTCGATGAGCAGGTCGCCCTCTGCAAGCAACTGAACATCACGCACTACGTCTACCGCCCCCGCGTCGTGCCCGACAACCAGAAAAACGACGCCTACACCAACTGGGGCAACCACAAGTTCGACCTCACGCCCGACAAGCTCGTCGAGCAGGGGGCCGAGCTTCGCAAAAAGCTGCAAGCCGCCGGGTTGCAAGGCTACTGCACCGTCGCTCGGCTGAATGCCGACGAGACGGACGACATGCTCACCGTGCACCTGCGCGGCGCCGCCGCCGGCGGCTGCCAGAGCATCCGCATTGGCCCGCCCGCGTACCCCAGCGACAAGCTGTTCGACTTCCCGGCGTACCTTGAGCAGGCAATTGGCCACTATCGCCGCTGCTGCGACCTCGCCGAGCCGTATGGCTTGAAGGTTGTGATCGAGATGCACGCCGGCAACAGTGCCGCGTCGCCGGGCCTGGCACGCCACATCGTCGAGTCGTTCGACCCCTCCGAACTGGGCGTCATCCTCGACCTGCCCAACTTCGTGCGCGAAGGTTTCGTGCAGCCGACGCTGACGGTCTCTGTGCTGGGCAAGTGGGTCGACCACGTCCACCTCGGCGGCAATCGGCAGGTCGCCGGCGAATATGACGAGCTTGGCTTCCGCAAGCCCGGCACGCAGATGTGCCCGCTCACCGAGACAGGCCTCTACGTGCCCGCATGGATCGACGCCATCGCGCAACTCGAACGCGAAGTGCCGTTGATCATCGAAGACTACACCCCGGCCCTCCCAGGCGCCCTGCGCCTGCGCAACACTGCCGACGCCATCACGCGACTGCTCGACAGTAAGTCCGCTTAACCCACTCGAAAAAGAGATGCCCCCCCGAATCCCACGAATTCAATCCGTGGGATTCATTTTGCGCCGCGCAGGATGGGAACGGTGTTGGTGCAGCGCATGTGGCCGGGTAAGATGGGTGCCAGATCATCTTTCTCTTCAACGACTGGGGATGCTTAACATGAAACGACTCACCTGGATCGGTTTGGCAGGCTTGCTGTGTGTGGCCCTGACTGTGCCCGTTATCTCGGCGGCGAACCTTCGCGAGCAGGATCAGCTTCGGCTGACCGAGGTCAAGGAACGCCATGCCACTGAACTTGAGCGGGCGGCGCAGAGCTATTACGCCCAGGTGCAGCGCGCCAACCGGACGCTGGAGACCAACTATCAGCGGATGATCGAATCCTACGATCGGCGGGGCGACAGCGAGACCGTCGAAGCGCTCCAGGCCGAGCTGGCCGAGCTGCTCGCCAGCGCCAGCGAGCCGCCCGCCGGCCCCGAGCCGGAGGCCAACCGCGAGCCGGGCCACGTGCGGTTGATCCAGTCCATCGGCCCACGGCTGGTCGACGCGGGGAACAACTTCGGCCAGACCGAGTCGCTCGCCAGCAAGGACTACGTGTTGCTCTACTTCTCCGCCGGCTGGTGCCCTCCCTGCCGAGCGTTTACGCCCAGCCTCGTCGATTTCCGCAACCGACACGCCGAGCGAGGCAACTTCGAGGTCGTCTTCGTCAGCTCGGATCGCTCGCCGAACGACATGTTCAAGTACATGGGCGACTACAACATCAACTTCCCCGCCGTGCCGTTCAACCGCATCGAGGCCAGCCGACTGCGGAACACCTACGGCGGCCGGGGCATCCCCAACCTCGTCATTGTCGACCGGGAAGGCGAAGTCGTCTCCGGTAGCTATGTGGATGGCCAGTACGTCGGGCCACGCAAAGTGCTGGCGGACATGGAGCAGTTGCTCCGCTGATCACATGGCGGGTGCTACGGGGTTTAACAATGCAAAGCCCACGGATGGCCATCCGTGGGCTTTATTTTGCGCTGTCGCTGGTCTGGTCGGCGAGGTCGTTGGTGGGCGGCTGGGTGGGTTGCTCGTTGGTGAGCGTGGGGTGGTTGATCTGGTCGAACTGGTTGATGCGGTCGATGAGTTGGCGGAGGTGGCCGTAGTCTCGGCGGGTGGACTGAAAGTAGAGTCGGGTCAGGTCGAGGTGGTCTTCTTCCACGTCGAGGGCGCTGCCCTGTTCGATGCGGCCGGCGGCGAGGAGGATGGCGAACTCGGCGTTGAGCTTTTCGATTTGTCCGTCGGTGAGCGGGCGCATGATCCGCAGCACGAGCAGGTCCTGCACGAACCGCTGCGAGTGATAGTTGCGATAGAACTGCGTGACGTACTGGCAGGCCTCGGCGGGGTCGTCGGTGACGAGGTAAAAGCTGAGGTCCTGCTCGCTGATCATGCCGTTGGCGAGCAGTTGGCGTCGGACATACTGGTCCCATTCTTTCCAGTACGTGCCGCCGGGCTTATCGATCATGACGATGGGCAGGACGGGGGCCTTGCCCGTCTGGATGAGGGTGAGTGCTTCGAAGCCTTCATCGTGCGTGCCGAAGCCGCCCGGGAACAGGGCGATGGCGTGGCTATGCCACATGAACATGAGTTTGCGTGTGAAGAAGTAGCGGAAGGTGATGAGCTTGGGGTCGCCGACGATGTAGTCGTTGGCGTTGGTTTCGAAGGGTAGTCGGATGGCGACGCCGAAGGAGGCCTCGCGGCCCGCCCCGCCGTGGCCGGCGCGCATGATGCCGTCGCCGGCACCGGTGATGACCATCCAGCCGGCGCCGGCCATCTGGCGGGAGTATTCGACGGCCGCCTGGTAGCAGGGGTCGTCTTCCTTCGTGCGGGCCGAGCCGAACACGGAGACCTTTCGCTCGTCGCGATACGTGCGGAAGACCTTCATCGCGTAGCGGAGCTCTTTGAACGATCGGCTGACGAGCTTGATTTCGCCAAGGTCCGCGCCGTCGCGCTGGAGTTTGATGACGGTGTGCATCAGCTCGCGGATGCGCATGCCGGCTTCGGTGGTCGGGTCGCCGCCGGTGTCGCGGATGAGCTGGTCAAGCTCGGCGAGCGGGTCGTTTCCAGATGAACGAGGTGCGTTGGTGGGTGTGTTACTCATGGTTAAAACGGGGTCGGTGACGCATCATAGCCGGGCGCATAGCGACAAATCAGCTTTGTTCGTCGGTTGAGGAGGAACGCGGGCGGAAGGCGACCTCCGGCTCGTGTTCGGAGTGCGCTCGGCCGTCGCCGCTGCGGATGCGCAGTTTCACGAGCACCCAGCGCCGGCTTATCCGCCAGGGGGTGGCGATCTGCCGCCAGAAGCGGATCCACCAGGGGCGCAGCGCGTCGAGGTTGCGCATGTCTTCGGGCAGCTGATCGGGGCGATGGTGGATGCGGTGCTTGAGCAGGTGGTAGTGGTCGCTGCGCTGGAGCATGCGGAGGATCAGCCGAGCGAGCGGGTTGTTGCCGGGGAAGCGGTGGGGCAGTGCGTAGTGGATCTGGTAGTCGATGAGGTTGGGCTTGCCGTCGTGGCCGACGATGATGTTTTCGCGTTTGTTGAGGTCAACGTGGGCGACACCGCGGGCGTGCACCTGCTCGAGCATCTGGACGAGCGTGGGGAAGAAAGCATCGTCGACGCGCTGGTGCTCAGCGAGGGGGTGGCCCTCAATGAAGTGGTGGGCGGTGACGTAGGGGGCGGGCTGGCCGTCGATCTCGACGGGGCCGGCGGAGCGGGGGATGCCTTCAATGCCCTGCAAGCGTTCGAGCACGCGCGTCTCGCGTCGCGCGAGCCGACGCCCGAGCCACTGCATCGGCACACCGAGCGCGGGGGCGGCGCGGTTGAACTTGGCGATCACCTTGCCCGCGGGCCCTTCGTAGAGGGCTGTACCCGCGAAGGTGTCATGCTTGAACACCGTGATACGCTGGTATGGCTCGCCGGCGAGTGTAATGACCGTGGGCGGCTCGGCGTCGCCCAAGGCGCGCAGCGAGCCCGGTCGGGCGCGAACCGTTTTGTCGGAGGTTTGTGTAGTCACGTCGTTGGCCGATAACTTACCAAAACCAGCAAGCGATCGGGGCGCGGTATAGCCGACCGCGATTCGCGTCAGCCCGTCGCGGGCGTGCGGTGGGCGATTCCGATAAAGCGAACAGCCGATTCTGGACGATATGAGGGACAGACACGTATCCGGAGACGGTGCGCGCCGTTTGCGTTGGCCAATCGGCTTGAGTGATCAGTGTTCACATGGAAGAGTCGCCCCCCCAACCTGCTCGTCGACGTGGCGGTGATCGGCCCGAGCCGAACTGGTCGCAGGTCTGGCAGTTGCCTTTGCTGCTGCTGGGCGCGGGGCTGTTCGTACTGGGCATCTGGCTGGTCATTCCCGATAAAGAGGCGTTCGACCATCAGGCCGAGCTGGACGAGGCGCAGAAGTTTCTCACCGCGAACAACCTCGAGTCGGCCGAGAAGCAGCTCCGCTGGGTGGAAGAGCATCTGGCGGAGGCGGATCGCGATGCACAAGCGCGGTTCTGGCATTACTGGGGCGACCTTCGCTACCTCGACATGCACGACCGCTACGACCGCCCGGCCGACACGCCCACCTGGCGGCAGACCAACGAAACGATTCTCCGCGCGTACGAGCGGACTGAGGAGTACGGACGCGAGCTCGATGGCGAATCGTTGCGGCGGTACGCCGAGACGCTGGTCATGCTCGGCCGAGAGCAGGACGCGCTGAAAATCGTCGACCGCATCGACCGTCACCAGGCCCGGCAGCGCTACCGCATCGTTCGGCAACTCATCGAACGCCATCGCGAGACCGCCCGGCAATCGGACCCGGCATATCTCGCGCCGCTGATGGACCGGTTTGAGGATGAGATTCGACACGAAGCCGACGACGAGCGTAAGCGGGCGCAGGAGATCTGGATCAGCCGTGTGCGGGCCGAGATCCGCATGGAGGCGGAAGACTACGACGGCGTGGTGACGTTCCTGCTGCGGCGCATCCAACGGCTCGACCGCGACCCGTCGCAGACCGAACAGCTCGCTCCGCTTCGGGTGGTGCTCGCCCAGGCGTACCACGCGCTGGGCCGATACGGGCAGGCCGAGCAGTATTTCAATCTCGCACAGCAGCAGCTTCCCGCACACGACCCGCTACAGGCGGAGGTGCTGGTGGGCATGGGACAACTGACGCTCGCCGACGGCCCGCGCGACGGCCGACGGGACGAAGGCCACCGCCACGTCGAGCAGGCCCACGAATATTTCAGTGCCGCGACGACGCAGTTCCCCACCGCGCCGGCGTACATTGATGCCCTCATCGGCCAGGCCGACTGCGAAGCGCGCATGGAGGCGTACGCGGACGCGGTCGACCACTTCCGCCTCGCGGTGGAGCAGTTGCACCGCACGACGCCGAGTTGGGACAGTCGACGGCTGGAGGTTGTCGAAGTGGTACGGTCGCATATTGATCGTCTCACGGAACAGCAGCGATACGAGCAGTCGCTGGATTTTCTTACGCTGCTGGTCCCGCTGCACGAGCGTGAGATGCCTGCCGACCTGCTGCTGGACTTTGCATTGACGCACGAGCACCTGGCCGAGCAGCGTCACGCCGAGGCCCAGCCGCGCGACGACGACGGCCAGCGGCGGCGGGGCATGACCGTCGAAGCCCGCCGACTGGCCAACCAGGAAGCGGCGACGCACTTCACCCACGCCGCGAACTATTATCTCCGCCACGCCCGGTCGGTGACCATTACCGACGACTACAGTCACGGACAAAGCCTCTGGCGGGCCGCGCAGAACTTCGATCGCGCCCAGCAATGGGGCGAAGCCATCAACACCTACGCCGAGTTCATCCAGACCCGCCAGCAGGACCCGCTGCGCCTACGGGCGATCAATCATCTTGGCAAGGCCTACCTCGCCGACGGGCAGTACAGCCCCGCGATCGACCTGTTTCTCGAACTGATCAACGATCACCCGCGCAGCCCTGAAGCGTACGACAGCCTTGTTCCGCTGGCCCGGTCGTACATCGGCGCTCAGCAGCACGACGCCGCCGAGCGAACGCTGCTCACTGTGGTCACCGATCACGAAGCGATCAGCCCGGAGACGAACGAGTATCGTCACGCGCTGATCGAGTTGGGGCGACTTTACTACCGCATGGGCGCGGACGACGGCGATCATTACATCGCCGCGATCGAACGCCTCGAAGAAGCCGTGGAACGCTACGGCCATACGGATCACAGCCCGACGCTCCGCTACCTGCTCGCGGATGCGTATCGCAAGTCGATCGAGCGTCTGGAAGAAGAGATTCAGTCGCGTCAGGTCCAGCGCGATCGCGTCGACCTTCAGCATGAGCGCGATCGTCGTCTGCAAGCCGCTCAGAAGTTCTACAACCAGGTCATCACCGAGTTGGAAGATCGGCCGGAGGGCACGCTGACCGCGTCCGAACGGCTGTACCTGCGAAATGCCTACTTCTATCAGGCCGACTGTGCTTACGACCGCGAACAATATGAGGCGGCGATCAGCCTGTACGACGCCGCTGCCCGCCGATGGGAGGAGCACCCGGCGTCGCTGATGGCGCTGGTGCAGATCGTCAACGCCCACTGCGAACTGGGCCAGTTCCAGGAAGCCCGCGTTGCGAACGAGCGGGCGCGGGCGCAGCTCGATCGGATTCCCGATGATGCGTTCGACGACCCGACACTGCCGATGAGCAGGCAACATTGGGAAGACTGGCTGCGCTGGACCAGCGAAGTCAACCTGTCGCAGGCGACGCGGTGAAACGCTGGATTGCCTGTCCGATCACACCCCTGCGCGCCGTTTCATTTAATCGTGGTGATCACATCGCACTCGTGCGGCGCATCGCGATGTGACCTGCGTTCAGCAGGGTTTCGAAAATTCTTGTTCAACCTTTTCACGGTCATCTGCCGATACTGCCCTACAGCAGCGTTATCGCGTGTGGGCAGGATGCCCCGCGCCGCCGCGTCACAGGCCACGAGCAGAGAGGTCAGGATGACCCAGCCGAGCCCGATTGCCGACATGTCTATTGCGCCGCTGGTGGAAAAACTCACCCAGCAGCGCGATCATTATGCACAACTCAAACAACTGGCTGACCGTCAGGCGGCGCTGATCGCAGAGGGCGAAACCGAGCAGTTGCTCGGCGTGCTTGCTCAACGGCAGCAGCTTGTTGATGAGTTGGGGCGACTCAGTGAAGAGATCGCGCCTTATCGCGAGCGATGGGCGCAGCTCAGCGCATCGCTGGGCGATGGTGATCGGCAGCGCGTCAACGCGTTGATCGAGTCGGTGGAGGGGTTGATCGAACAGATCATTGAGCAGGACGATCGCGATCGCCAGCAGCTTCAGACCGCTCGCGAACAGGTGGGCAATCAGGTAAAGCAGGTGCATCACGCCGGCCGTGCGGTGAACGCATACCGGGCGGCGCCGGTGGCTGGGCCGGGCGCGCGGTTCACTGATCGAAGGGGGTAGTTGTCAGGATGACCGGTTCGACGAACAATTCGCTGCTCGCGGGGGTTGCTGGCGGGCGGATGGAAGATCTCGCGGAGATCATCCAGGCCTACAACACCGTTACCGACAAGCTTCAGCACAGCCACGAACGGTTGCAATCGGAAGTGCTGCGCCTTCGCAGAGAGCTGGCGAGCACGAACGCACAGTTGCAGCGATCCAAACGGCTATCAGCGTTGGGTGAGATGGCGGCGGGGATCGCGCATGAGATCCGCAATCCGCTGGCGGCCATTCAGCTTTACGCGACGATGGTGATTGATGACCTCGATGTGGAAGGCGAGCTTCGGCCGGACGTGGCGGCGGAAAACGCGCACAAGATCGCCTCGGCGGTGCGGGGGCTCAACGGTATTGTGATGGACGTGCTCAGTTTCGCACGCGAGATTCAGCCGCGGCCGGCGCGATTGCGCGTCAGCGAGGTGTTTGAGCGCGTGATCGATGCACATCGGCCGGCGATCGAGGCGGGCGGCGTCGCGGTGACGTGTGGCGATGATGCGGACGAGCCGATCGAGCTTGACGCGGACCCCGAACTACTGCATCAGGCGCTGCTGAACCTGGTGCGCAACGCGGTGGATGCGATGGCGGACCGCGAGCCTAGGGTGCTGACGCTTGATGCAAGCGAAGACGAGGCGGGCGTGGTGCTCACCGTTCGCGACACGGGGCCGGGCATTGATCGTGACGATATTGACCGCATTTTCAACCCGTTTTTTACCACGCGTAATACGGGGACTGGACTGGGGTTGGCGATCGTGCACCGCATTGTCGACGCGCACGCGGGTTCGATTGCGGTGCATAACGATGAGGTTAATGGGGGCGGTGCTGTCTTTCAGTTGACGTTACCCGCCGAGGCCGAGGCTGCTGCGAGCGGTCCGCCGACGGCGGCGAGGGAGGATGCCGCGTGAGTCAGCGTGTACGCAAAGTGCTCGTCGTGGACGACAAGCAGATGATGCGCGACAGCGTCGGCGCGACGCTGCAACGCGCCGGCTATGCCGTGGTTGTGGCGAACGATGGCAAGATGGCGATGGACATGGTCGCCCGCCATCGCCCGCACGCGGTCGTCACCGATCTGAAAATGCCGGAGATGGACGGCCTGGAACTGCTCCGCCAACTCAAACAGGCGGATGATCAACTGCCTGTTGTGTTGATGACGGCGTATGGGTCGATCAATGACGCGGTGTCGGCGATGAAACACGGCGCGTTCGACTTTATTCAGAAGCCGTTCGAAGGCGATCAACTCGTGCTCGTCATGCGTCGCGCGGTGGAGCATCGGCAGCTGGTGCAGGAAAACGCAGCGCTGAAAAGCGAAGCCGAGAGTCACGCCGAGCTGCCATCGCTGGTCGGCCGATCGTCTGCGATGCGTCATGTGGCGCAGCAGATCCACCAGCTTGCCAACTCGCATGGCACGGTGCTGATCGCTGGCGAATCGGGCACGGGTAAGGAAGTGGTCGCCCGCACGCTGCACGCCCACAGCCCCCGGCGGAACAACGTGATGCTCTGCCTCAACTGCGCCGCCTTGTCGAGCAGCCTGCTGGAAAGCGAGCTGTTCGGGCATGAGAAAGGCGCGTTCACCGGGGCGGACCAGTTGCGCAAGGGTCGGTTTGAACTGGCAGACGGCGGCACGCTGCTGCTGGATGAGATCAGCGAGATCGCGCCGGAAATACAAGCGAAGCTGCTTCGCGTGTTGCAGGAAGGGCAGTTTGAGCGTGTGGGTTCGAGCATGACGATGAACGTGGACGTTCGCGTGATTGCGACGACGAACCGCGACCTTCGCCAGTCGATAGCGGAGGGTACGTTTCGGCAGGACCTTTACTATCGCTTGAACGTGCTGCCGCTGCACCTGCCTGCATTGCGCGAGCGAACGGACGATGTGCCGTTGCTGGCGGAGCATTTTTTGAGCAAGGTCGCGCTGCGTGAAGGGCGCGAGGCGAAGCGGTTTGATGATGAAGCGGTGGGGTTGTTGCAGCAGTATCACTGGCCGGGCAATGTGCGCGAGTTGCAGAACATCTGCGAGCGTGCGAGCGTGCTCAGCCGGGGGCCGGTGATTGAAGGAAGCCTGATCCAGCCTTGGCTGATGATGGCGACGCCCGCGCCGGTCGCGCCGCCGCAGTCGCAACCACACTCGCCGCCGCAATCGCAGGTGTATGCGAATGCCCAGCCGACCGCGTCGTCGGTGGCGGTGCCGGGCACGGCGGTGTCCACGGTCCGGAAGCTGGAAGACCTCGAACGTGAGCAAATCATCCGCACGCTGGGCCACTTCAACGGTAACCGCCAGCGGACGGCCGAGGCGTTGGGCATCGGGCTGCGAACGCTTGGACTGAAGCTGAAAAAGTGGAAGGAGCAGAACCTTGTCGCATCGACGATGTAATGCTTCACGAATTGCGGGGCGGGTGGTTCACGCGAGGCAGTGCAGCTTAAGCTGCACTGCCGACCGACGCGCAGATGATGCGCTTGACGCGCAAAACATGCGCGGCCCAGGGCGATCGCAACGCGTGGGATTGCATTGGAACACGCCTGGACGGGTGTGGTCCGCCGCTTGCTACCAGTTGCTTGTTCGCTCGGCGGAGCCGGGCGCGGAAAGCGAGGGTTGTCAACGATGATCGAAGGCCTGTTTGATCGCGGAGCCATGCAGTCTGTCGAGCGCCTGGTGCAATTCACCGGCGAACGGCATCGGATGCTGACGGACAACATCGCAAACCTGTCGACGCCGAACTTTCGCCCGCGCGACGTGGACCCGGGCGAGTTTCGCAGTGCGCTGCGACAGGCCCAGGACCAGCGGCGAGACAGCAAGACTCCCAACGCCGGCCGACTGGAGATGCGAAACACGCGCAACATGACCTTCCAGCGCGATGGCATCGACACGCGGCCGCGAGCGATGAACCGCAACATCCTGTTTCACGATCGCAATAACCGCGACCTGGAACGCACGATGCAGGACCTGGCGGAGAATACGCTGGCGCATAACGTGGGGATCGAACTGCTGAAGAACGAATTCGACATGCTAAAGATCGCGATACGCGAGCGCATGTGATTGAGGTGAGGTGACCCTTTGGGTCGCCCGCTAAACGTGAGGGATTGACGGCATGTTTGGATCACTTGATGTATCAACCTCGGCGATGGTTGCCCAGCGTACGCGCCTGGAGGTGATCTCATCCAACCTTGCCAACGCGAACTCGATTTATGACGCGGATGGCAACTACTCGCCGTTCCGTCGACGGATGGCGATCTTTGCGGAAGGCGATCCGTCGACCGGCCGAGCCGAGGGTGTGCACGTGCGCGACATCAAGCTTGATGATTCGCCGTTTCGTAAACAGTTCGAGCCGGACCACCCCCACGCGGACGACGCCGGTTACGTGTACTATCCGAACGTGGACCCGACGATGGAGCGGGTGAACGCATTGGAAGCGAGTCGTGCGTATGAAGCCAACGTGACCGCGGCGGAGGCGACGAAAGCGATGATGCAGTCGAGCTTGCGTTTGCTTGCGTGATGAGGGAGCGGGGTTTTCGGGGCGATCCGGGGCTTCGCGAGGCTCAGCCCTCGGCTTTGGGTGGTTGTGTTGATTTTTGATGGAAACGTATGATGGCCGACCCACTAGGTCTGATTTCGAGTAACCCTGGCGCAGGCGGTGTGAGCCGAAGCGGTCCGTCTGCGCCGAAGGGGCCGACGGCGAGCGATGGTGCGTCGCCTGAGTTTAAAGACGTGATGATGAAGCACATCGAGCAGGTCAATCGGCTGCAGCAGGATGCGGACACAGCCATTGAAGACCTGGTCTCGGGGCGTCGGGATGACATGGACGCGGTGCTGATGGCGAAGCAGAAGGCGGACGTTGCGTTCCAGATGTTGTTGCAGGTACGCAACAAGATGATGGATGCGTATGAAGAAGTGAAGCAGATTCGGGTTTGATTTTCGTTTCGAGTTTCAAGTTTCGAGTTTTGAGTTGGTATACGGTTGCCAACGGTGTAACTCGAAACTCGAAACAAGGAACTTGAAACTCAGAACTACCCAAGGCATGGAGGCCGAGCGGTGGAGTTTTTCAAGCGATACTGGGCACAGACGCGCGTCTACCTGGAGGGGTTGACGTTCGCAGAGAAGGCGCTCGTGGGAGCGTTGGTGGTTGTGTTGTTGATGGCGGGGGGGTGGTTGCTTTCGTGGGCGGGTTCGCCGCAGATGGTGCCCATCAGCGCGTTTGCGGGCGTGCAGAACGAAGAGGTCATTTCACGACTGCAAGGCTATCGCATCGAAGCTCGCCGGGAGGGTGGGCAGGTGCTCGTGCCTTCGGACAAGTATGAAGAAGCGTTGATGTTGCTGGCTCAGCATGACCTGATGAGCGCGGACACTTCGCAGGCGTTTAACGAACTGATCGAACGACAGAGCCCGTGGCAGACGGATCGGCAGAACCAGCAGGCGTATCTGCTGGCGAAGCAGCGTGTGCTTGCGCAGATCGTGTCGAAGATGCGCGGCGTGCAGCGGGCGGACGTGATTCTTTCCGAGCCGCAGAACCAGGGGTTCGGGCGAACGCATGAAAGGCCAAGCGCATCGGTGAGCGTCTGGATGCGCGGGAGCAATCGGGTTGATGATGCGATGGTGGATTCGATCGCACGACTGGTGGCGGGGTCGGTGGCGGAGATGCGGCCGCAGAATGTTTCGATCACGGACGCGAACCACGGCCGAACGCGCACGGTTCGCGATGCCGACGACATGCTGCCGACCGATACGCTGGAGTTGGTGCATAAGCTTGAGGAGTATCACCGTCAGAAGATTGACGGCGTGCTGGGCTACATTCGCGGGGTGATTGTGGCGGTGAACGTGCAGGTGGACCCAATTGCGCGGATGGTGCAGGAGGAGTTCAACTATGAAGACAACGAGCCGTTGGAAAGCGAAGAGATCGAGGAGATGATCAGCCGAGACATGGCGCGTGGCGGGGAGCCTGGCGCGCGGTCGAACACGGGGCTGAACATCGCTGGCAGCGATGGCACGGAGCGGACGGAAGAGCATACACGGACGCGGACGACGTTCCGCGAGAAGCCGATGGTCTTGCGAAGCCAGAGCACGCGGGCGGGGCATCAAGTGCAGCGGATCAACGTGTCGATCAACGTGCCGCGTCGGTATTTCGTGAACATTTACAAGGCAAACAACCCTGACGCCGACCCGCCGGACGACGCGACGTTGCAGGAGATGATGGAAGATCACCTGCAGCGGATTCAGTCGCAGGTTGAGCCGTTGATGATGGCGGAGCTGGAAGGCGTGGTTCGGGCGCACATGATTCCGGACGACTCGCTGATGCCGACGACGGCGGGGATGCAGGCGACCGGCGGGCTGGAGGGCCTGCTGGTGGGCGGTTGGGCGCGGCCGGTGGGCGTGACACTGCTGGCGTTGATGGCGTTGGGACTGATGTTGATGATGGTGCGTAAGGCGACGCAGGACGATGCGCTGCCGAGCGTGGAAGAGCTTGCGGGCGTGCCGCCGGAGCTGCCTGTCGATGAAGAGTTCATTGGTGAGGTGGACTCTGGCGATGCGGGGCTTGCGGGCGTTGAGGTGAACGAAGATGACATGAACAGTCGACGGATCGCCGAGCAGATCAGTGAGATGATCAAGGGTAATCCGAACGAAGCGGGTACGTTGATCGGGCGCTGGGTACGGCGGGGGGATTGATGGGAAAGCGGCTGGTTACTGACGTAGCCTGCCTGTTCGGAGCAGATGAATCGGCATCGATGACTGATGCATAGAACGACTGATTATGGCCCGTAACGATTACAACCTTGAGCCGGTGTCCGAGATGCCTGGCGTGCGCAAGGCGGCGATCCTGCTGCTGACGTTGGACCAGCAAGCGTCGACGACGCTGCTGAAACAATTGCCCGGGCCGGCGGTGGAGGAAGTGACGCGGGAACTGGCGAGCCTGGGCGAAATTCCTACACGTACGCGCAACGTAATTCTTAAAGAGTTTTACGACCTCGCAGTCGCGCAGACGTGGGCAAGCGAAGGCGGGCTAGATTATGCGCGAACGCTGTTGCAGGAATCGCTGGACCCGAAGGAGGCGGACCGGATCCTGCAGCAGATCAGTACGCAGGTTCGGCGGACGCCTTTCGCGTTTCTGCAAAAGGCGGAGTCGACGAACCTGCTGACATTTATTCAGGATGAGCACCCGCAGACGATTGCGCTGATCGTCAGCCATCTACCGCATCACAAGGCAAGCGAGATCCTCGGCGGGCTGCCGACGCCCAAGCAGATCGAGGTGGTCAAACGCGTCGCCAATATGGAGCAGACCAACCCGGAGGTCATCAGCGAAGTCGAGAAGGGGCTGGAAGCGCGGCTGGCGAATATGCTCAACCAGAGCTTTGAGAAGATCGGCGGCGTGAACACCGTGGCCGAGATGCTCAACCTTGTCGATCGCACGACGGAAAAGAGCATCATGGAAGGTCTGGAAGCGGAAGATCCGGACCTTGTAGAAGAGATCCGCAGACTGATGTTCGTCTTCGAAGACATTCTCCTGGTCAACGACAAGGGTATTCAGTCGGTGCTCAAGGAAGTGGACAACGACGAACTGGCGCTGGCGCTCAAGACGGCCAGCGAAGAGCTCAAGAACAAGGTGTTCACGAACATGTCCGAGCGTGCGGCGAAGCTGATCCAGGAAGACATGGAATACATGGGCCCGGTCCGCGTCAGCGACGTGGAAGGAGCGCAGCAGCGGATCGTGGACATCGTGCGTCGGTTGGAGGACGCAGGCGAGATCATCATCGCCGGCCGAGGCGGCGACAAGGAAATGATCGTGTGATTGCCGACGTCCGCTGACGTTGTGGACGGGTGAAGCAGTATGCCAGTGATCAAGTCTGACAACGCCACGCCGCTGTTGAAAGAGGCCATCGTGCTGGACCTGGGCGACATCGGTCGGCAGGCGGCGAAACTGCGCGCGGCGGCAGAGCAGCGGGCAATGCAGACGCTGACCAACGCGGAGCGGAAGGCCAAGCAACTCATTGACGGTGCTGCGGAAAAGGGGCATGCGCAAGGGTTTGCGGAAGGGCGCGAGCAGGGGTTGGCTGAAGGTCGCGAGCAGGGCCGAGCGGAGGCGTTGGCCCAGTCGACGGAGCAGTTGAAGCAGTTGCAGGCCGGGTGGACGCAGGCGCTCGCGGGGTGGGAAGAGCATTGCGTGCAGATGGACCGGGACAGTCGACAGGCGGTGCTGGCGTTTGCGCTGCGCGTGGCGGAGAAGCTGGTGCATCGCGTTGTGGAGGTAGACGAAGAGGTGGTGGTGAAGCAGCTGGCGAAGGCGCTGACGTATGTGTTGCATGCCAACGAGGTGACGGTGACGGTGCATCCGGACGATCGGCCGACGCTTGAAGCGGCGGTGCCGAAGTTGCTGTCCACGTTTGATCAACTGGAACACATCAAGCTGGTGGATGACGAAGCGGTCGGCCGAGGCGGGTGTGTCGTGCGCGGCGGGCAAGGCCGAGTCGATGCAACGATCGATACGCAACTGCAACGCGTGGTGGACGCGATACTGCCAGGGGGCGGGGGGTAGGGTGGTTTCGGGTTTGTGGTTTGCGGTTTGTGGTTTGGGGTTGGGATAAGGGAGTGGGCCCACGGATTCGCGGCGCTATATCCGTGGGCTTTGTTGGAGTGGCATGTCATTCGCTGAGTGAATGTTGAATGAGCCTACTTGCGGAACAATTCGAGGTTCTCGAACAGACGACCGCGCCGGAATTGCGCGGTACGGTGTCGGAAGTGCGCGGTCTTGCGCTGCGCGTGGCGGGCTTGCCGGTGCCGATCGGCGCGATGGTGCGGATTGACCCACGCTCGGCTCGGATGAATGAGGCGTCGGAGAAGAGCGACGGCTTGCCGGGCGAGGTGGTGGGGTTTGATCGTGAGTATGCGATTGTGATGCCGTTAGGCGCGGTGGCGGGCGTTCGGCCGGGCGATGATGTGGTGGCGGTGCAACATGCACAGCAGGTTCGCGTGGGCGAGTCGCTGCTGGGGCGGGTGCTGGATGGCTTTGGTCGGCCGATTGATGGGGGCGGGCCGTTGCTGGACACGGCACCGCGGCCGCTGCACCCTTCGCCGGTGGACCCGATGGATCGGCCGGTGATCGAGCAGCCGTTGGCGACGGGTGTGCGAGCGGTGGATGCGATGATCAGCCTCGGGCGGGGGCAGCGGTTGGGTGTGTTCGCAGCGCCGGGCGTGGGCAAGTCGACGTTGCTAGGCGGAATTGCCAAGCATACAGCGGCGGATGTGAGTGTGATCGCGTTGGTGGGCGAACGCGGCCGCGAGGTGCGCGACTTTATCGACAACGTGCTCGGGCCGGAAGGCTTGAAGCGAAGCGTGGTGGTGTGCGCGACCAGCGATGAGCCGGCGCTGCTGCGGCTGCGGGCGGCGATGGTGGCGACGAGCGTGGCAGAGTACTTCCGCGATCAGGGCAAAGACGTGCTGCTGGTGATGGACTCGGTGACGCGCTTTTGCCAGGCACAACGCCAGATTGGACTTGCGGCGGGCGAGCCGCCGGCGACGCGCGGCTATCCGCCGAGCGTGTTCAGCATGTTGCCCACGCTGTTAGAGCGGTCGGGCAGCACGAATGCGGGGTCGATTACGGGGCTGTACGCCGTGCTTGTGGAAGGCGACGACATGGACGAGCCGATCGCGGACGCGTGCCGCGGTGTGCTCGACGGCCATGTGTTGTTGTCGCGGCAGTTGGCGGAGCAGGGGCATTACCCGGCGATCGACGTGCTGGGTTCGATCAGTCGTGTGGCAAACGACGTGACGAGCAAGGAACATCAGGCGGCGCGGCGCGAGGTGCTCAAGCTTGTCAGTTCGTATCGACAGGTGGAAGAGCTGTTGAACATTGGTGCGTATGCGCAGGGCAGCAATGCGGACTTCGATCTGGCGATCGCGTGCAAGCCGGCAATCGACCAGCTGTTGCAGCAGGGCGGCAGTGAAGTGCGCGGCCGGGCCGACTTTCAAACAACGCAAGCCCAGTTGTTCGCATTGACGCAACAGATTCAGCAGCAGCGTAAACAGTTGAACCAGGCACCGCAGCAACGTCGCCCGGTGCAGGGCCCGCGTGGATGAGTACGAAATATTATTAAACGGCTGATCGAGGATGCGATCGGCCGCATTGGAGGACGCCAAGGATGGCAGGATTCCGATTTAAATTTGAAAACGTGCTTGAACACCGGCGGACGATCGAAGATCAGGCGCAGCGCGAGTTGGCCAGGCATTTGCGGGCACGCATGATTCTTCAAGGCCAGCTTGAGCAGATGCAGACAACAATCCGTCAGTCTAAAACCGACCTTGCTGATGCGCTGGTGGGGCGGGTGGACCTTGATCGTGTTTCGAGCTTTGCGCAGTTCAGCGGGCATAGCTCGGTGCGGGCGCGGCAGATTGTGGAGCATCTCGCAAAGATGGAAAAGCAGATCACCGCGGCGCGCGAGCGACTGCTGGACGCGACGCGACAGCGGAAGGCGATGGAACTGCTGCGCGATCGACATGAACGCGACTGGAAGCGCGAACACAAACGGCGTGAAGCGATTCTGATGGATGAACTGGCGACGCAGCAGTATCTGCGCACGACAATGATCGGAGGGCGGCTGTGATTCGTGCGATTCTCATGTCCGCTTTGCTGCTGATCGTGCTGCACCTGTTCGCCGGCGCGGGATTTGTCGGCTGGCTATACCACACCGATCGGCTGAATCGCGATCGACTTGAGCGCGTGGTGGAGATGTTTGAGCTGACGATTGACGAAGAGCAGGCACAGCTGGCAGACGCGGATCGGCTGGCGCGGGAGACGCGTCGGCAAGCGGAGCAGATTGCCCGGCTGGAAGCGGTTGCCGATGGGCCGCGAACATTGCAGGACCGGCTGGCGACGGAGCGTGAGTCGGATGAAGTGTCGCAGCAACGGCTCGAACGGTTGCAGCGCGAGACGGACGACCTGCGCAGGCAGATCGCCCGGGCGCAGACGCAGATTACGCGCGACCGCGAAGAGCTGGACGCGAAACGGGCCGCGTTTGAGGAAGCGGTGGAGCGTCAACGGCGGCTGCAGGAGGACGATGATTTTCAGCAGACCGTGCAGATGTATGAACAGCTTCGGCCGGGACAGGCGAAGCAGATGTTTCAAGAGCTGATGAACCAGGGCAAGACGGACCAGGTTGTGGAATATCTCGCTGCGATGCAGCTTCGTCGGGCGAGCCGAGTGGTGTCGGAGTTTAAGGAAGGCGACGAGGTTGTGATGGCAGCGGAGTTGTTGGAGTCGTTGCGTGAGCGTGGGGTGAACCTGACGTCCGGCCGGGGTGGGGAGGATCGGTCTTGAGTTTGATGCAGTTATTCAATCTTGTGCCGACGAACGCGGACGCGGGCCGAGCGATGCCGAAACCGGGCGGGCGTGAAGCGCCGCCGGAGGTTCGTTTCGACCAGACGTTGGAGCAATCGCAGCGGCAACACAAGCGCACGTCCAGCCACTCGGACGATGGTAGGCAGGTTGATCGGCATGAAGTGGCGCGGCGTGATACGGCTGGGGCGAATGGCGACCGCCGGGCGACGCGTGAGACCGACGATGCGAAGCAGTCGGCCGATCGTGAGCGGAGCACCCGTGCCGAGGGGCGCGAGGTTATGCGGGGGCGCGACGACGAGCCGACGACGAGCGAACGACAAGCGTTGTCCGATGTGGACGGTGTGAAGCGGGAGATCGGCGATGAGCCGAGCGATATGGATGAGGCGCTGGCGGAACTGAGGGCGACGCTACGGGCGTTGATGAATCAAAACGAGACGGATGACGATGTGATGATGGATGACGCTTCGCTGGAGGCGCTTGACGCGCTGGTCGCGGCGTTGATGGAGACATCGTCGAAAGATGAGCTCAAGGCGCTGCTGAGCAAGGGCAGCGGCGCGGGTGATGAGCTGGCGCGGATGATGCGGCAGTTGACGATGCAAGGCGAGAAATCGTCGCAGACGGTTGATCCGCTCGCAGCGTTGATGACGATGCCGTTGACGTCGGGTAAGTCAACGGGGCAAAGCGCTCGGCCGAGCGTGTTCGAATCGAGCGAGGCGAGCCATGCGTTGGCCTCTGGCGATGGGGAAGCGTCGAACGGCAAGGTCGTCAAGCTCGGCCAGATGGTTGGCCAGGCGATGCCAGCGCTCGCGGCGATGTTGCAGGGCACGGGCAAGCAGGGGGCGGGGTCGGCTGGTGACATGCAGGCGTTGTTCGCGCAATTGGTTAACGCGGCGTCGGCGGGCAAGAGCGGGCAAGGCGGCGGCGAGTTGTTGACGACGTTGATGCAGGCGGGCCCGCAAAGCGGATCGCTCAATGGGCAGGCGTTGAATGCACAGCTTGGCACCGCAGCGCCGGGGCAGGGGGCAGCGGATGATGTGGATGCGCAAACGAACGCATCACGGCTGACGCGGGCGATGCACAGCGCGGTGAATCAGGGTGGGGGCACGTTGACACTTCGCATGACGCCGCCGGAGATGGGCACGGTGCGGATTCAGTTGAGCGTGCAGGCGGGCACGGTGAACGCGGCGTTGCACGCGGAGAACGAGTCGGCCCGCACGTTGTTGAGCCAGCAGTTGTCGCAGTTGCGTCAGTCGCTGGAAAGTCAGGGCTTGCATGTCGAGCGGTTGAGCGTGCAGTCGATGACCGGGAGCAACTCGACCAATTCGGCGCAACAGGGGCAGGCGGATGGTTCGCCCGACGATGGCCGCAGTCGAGATGAGTATCGCGGGTCCGGTCAGCAACAGGGCGGGCAGCGCGACGGCGATGCACAACAGCAGTCCGCGTCTGGCGGATTTGAGCAGGCGTTGGAAGAAGTCGACATGGTGTCGCCGACTGATTGACCAGATTGACAGCGGACGCCTACGGCGTGAAGCCGTGGGCTTCGAATACAGAACATAAACCCGTCAGGGAGTGACGAGTGATGATGGATGCATTGACAGAGATGGGCGCGAACCAGGCAAGCCAGGCGAAGGCGGGCGGCAAAAACCAGTTCGCCGAGCTGAGCAGCGAAGAGTTCATCAAGAATCTCGTGACGGAGTTGACGACACAAGACCCGTTCGAGCCGAACGATTCGGCGCAGATTCTCGAACAGCTGTCGAGTCTGCGCAACATCGAAAGCCAGATGAATTTGCAGGATCAGCTTAAAAACCTGGTGTTGCAGAACCAGGTCAGCCAGGCGAGCGGGCTGATTGGCAAGATGGTTCGCGGCATGACGGATGAGAACAACCGCGTTGAAGGCGTGGTGACGTCGGTTCGCATTGCGGACGGCAAGGCGATGCTTGAGCTGGACACGGGCCAGCGCGTGCCGATGTCGCGCGTTGAAACGATTGCGAACAAGCAAGGCGAGGCCGCGTCGGCCGAGTCGTTCGGGCAGTTGGTTTAAGAGGTTTGTCAGACGATGGTCGACAGCAGTCAACTGTTGCGCATGCTCGAGCCGACGGTTCGTCCGGTGCCCACGCCGGAGGGGCGTGCCGCGTCGTCGGGGAACGTGCCGATCGAGCAGCGGTCGTTCGAGTCGTTGCTGGCCGAGGCGACCTCGGGTGAAGCGGGCGACATTGATGAGGCGGGTGCTGCGACGGACGCGCCGGCGGGCGGGTCTGCGAACCTGCTCGGGCCGTTGTCGCAAGTCGGGGCAATTGAAAACGCATCGCTGCGGGCGCTGGTCGAACGCGGCGAGGGATGAACGGTTACGTCAGACGAAGAAACACACAGCCTGAAAAGGCCTGCCACGCTCCGGTGTAGGAGCGACAGATAAGGATTACGCCATGGGCTTGACCACCGCGCTTTACACGGGTCGCACGGGTCTGACCGCCAACTCGACGATGTTGTCGGTCACCGGTAACAACATTGCCAACGTCAACACGACGGCTTTCAAAGCCAGCCGAGCCGAGTTCGAGACGTTGATCTCGCAAACACTGTCGTCCGGTTCGCCGCCCACCGGCGACCGCGGCGGGTCGAACCCGGCGCAGGTGGGGCTGGGTGTTCGGCTGGCCAACAGTCGCGACTTCTCCAACGGCGCGCTTCAGCCTACCGGCCAGAGCACGGACATGGCCATCGAAGGCAACGGGTTTTTCGTTGTCAACGCCGGCGGCGAGATGCGATACACCCGCGCGGGCAACTTCACGCTCGACCGCGATTTCAACCTCGTCAACCCCAACGGCGCACTCGTGCAAGGCTACGGCGTCGATGACAACTTCAACATTCAGGAAGGCGAACTGGGTAACGTCAACATCCCCATCGGTGCGATGACGCTGGCCGAGGCGACGAAGACCGCCCGCTTCTCCGGCAACCTCAACGCCGGCGGCGACGTTGCCACGCAAGGCGCGATCATCAACACGCAGACGATCTTCGCCGACGCGACCGCCACAACGTTTGCCGACGACACGACCGCGCTCAACCAGTTGTTTGATGCGGACGGCAATGCGATGTTCGCCGACGGCGATCTCATCCAGTTCACCGGCGTGAGCAAGGGCGGCAAGACCATGCCCGATCGCACGTTCGAGGTCGGCAACAACGGCCAGCACAACGCCGACGCCACCGGCCAGTCGCTCGGCGACCTGATGACCTTCATCCAGAGCGTGCTGGGCATCGACACGGATGTGTCCGGCGGCGTGAGCATCACCGACGGCGTGCTCAGCATCGAAGGCAATGGCGGTACCGCCAACGACCTGGACTTCGAGCCCGCCGGCTTCATCGTCAACGCCGGCACGCCCGGCGCGAACGCTCCGCTGACGTTCAACAAAGCCCAGGCCGCCGACGGCGAGTCCACGCGCACGACCTTCGTCGCCTACGACAGCCTTGGCAATGAGATGACCATCGACGTGACCATGGTGCTCGAAGAGAAAAACAACGGCGGCACGGAATGGCGCTACTACGCCCAGTCGTCCGACCATACGGACCTGGACCGCAACATCGGTTCGGGCATCATGAACTTCAACACCAAGGGCAGGCTTCAGGACGTTTCGAACAATAACATCCTCATCGGCCGCGACGGTACGGGCGCCGGCACGCCGCAGCAGATCGAACTGCTGTTCAATGGCGGCAGCGAGTCGATCTCCGCGCTGGCGGATAAGGGGAGCCAACTTTCGCCGATCGCGCAGGACGGCTCACCGCTGGGCACGTTGGCCGACTTTTCGCTCGGCAACGACGGCACGATTCAGGGTGTTTTCTCCAACGGCCTGATGCGCGACCTCGGCCGATTGCCGGTGGCCATGTTCGTCAACAACGAGGGTTTGGAGGAAGCCGGCGGCAACCTGTTCAAGCAGACCGCCAACTCCGGGCAGGCGAGCCTGGTCAACGCCGGCACGGGCGGCGCGGGCCGAACCATCGGCGCGGCGCTGGAGCAGTCCAACGTCGACCTCGCTGACGAATTCATCAACCTCATCAGCGCCACCACCGGCTTCAGCGCAAGCTCGCGTGTTTTGACCACCAGTGACCGACTGTTGCAGGAACTGATGACGATCGTCCGATAATTTGAAAGTTACCCTACTTCGAGGCAGCGAGGCCAAACAGGCCTCGCTGCCTTCTTTGAGTTTGAACCATGATCACCGTGACCCGATTCAATGGCAAGCGACTCGTCGTCAACGCGGAGTTGATCCGCACCATTGAGGCCAACCCGGACACGACGATCACGCTGATCAACGGCGATCACATTCTCGTTCGCGAGTCGATGGACGAGGTGGTGAACCTCGCGATCGAGTACGGCCGAACGCTGCGAAAACTGTTGCCGCCGGATTGAACAAACACGCGATCCGGGGTTCACAGTGCTTTCCCCGAACCGCACATCCGGAACAGGACTCAACATCCCCCCGCCAACGGGCCGATAAACAATGATGAACGGATGCACGCCGCACTGAGGGACGGAAAGACGCGATGGATCTCGGGATCCTCTTTGGTTTCATCGGGACATGGGTGTTGATCGCCTGGGCCATTCTGGTCGGCGGCGATGTCCGTCCGTTCATCAATCCTCAGAGTATGATCCTGGTCATTGGTGCTTCGTGCACCGTCATCTTCTTCGCCATCCCCGCCCGCAACATCAAGGGGCTGGTCGGCGTGCTGAAAAAGGCGTTCTTTCACAGCTCGAAGCCCATCGAGCAGCTTATCGACGATCTGGTTTCCTACGCCGAGGTCGCCCGCCGGGATGGCATTCTCTCGCTGGAGAACACGACCAAGGATATTGATGATCCGTTTATTGTTCGCGGCATTCAGATGGCGGTCGACGGCACGGACCCGGAACTGATCGAGCAGATCATGGAAGCCGAGCTTGAGAACCTCATTGAACGCCACGACGTCGGCCGGGGCATGCTCGACGCGCTGGGCAAGTATGCCCCGGCATTCGGCATGATCGGAACGCTGATCGGCCTGGTGATCATGCTCGCCAACCTCGACGACCCCTCGGCCATCGGCCCGGGCATGGCGGTCGCCATTCTCACCACGCTGTACGGTGCGGTGATCGCCAACGCGATCGCGTTGCCGCTGAGCGACCGCCTTTCCCGCCGATCCAGCGAAGAGGTGCTGTACAAGACGATCATCATCAAGGGTGTGATGGCGATTCAAAGCGGTGACAACCCGCGAATCGTTGAACAGAAGCTCCGCACGTTCCTTCCGCCGTCGGCTCGAAGCGAAACCGACGAAGAAGAACGCGACGCGGCGTAGGGATAAGCCATGACAAGATGACAGGGTGAAAAGGTGACCGAAGCGATGTCACCCCCTCACCCCCTCGCCTTGTCACCTTGTCATCCGAAACCATGGCCAAGCGCAAGAAAAAACAGGAAGAAGGCGCGCCGCTGTGGGTTTTGACCTACGGCGACATGATGTCCCTGTTGCTGGTCTTCTTCATCATGCTGGTCGCCCTGTCGGAAATCCCCGAGCAGGATCGCTTCAAATCCATCATGGAAGAGATCAAGCAGGCGTTCGGCATGCACGGCGGCGGCGGTAAACTGCCCACCGACGAAGACCCCGAACTCTCGCTGATACAGATACTTGAGCAGGTTCAGCTACAGCAGCAACGCGAGCCCGAACGCTCCAACGTCGACGACCCGGGCATCGACGGCCGGGACACCCAGGTGACGCAGGTCCGAGAAGGTCTGCGATTTCTTGTCGGCGGACATGTCACGTTCGAGCCCGGATCGGCCGATCTAACAGATATGGCCCGGCGTCAACTGCGCCAGGTCGCCGACCTGACGCGCGGCTACGAGAACATCATCGAGCTGCGCGGACACGCCGCCGCCAGCGAGCGAGAGCTCGTCGGCAGACCGGGTGACACGTTCGGCGACCTCTGGCTGCTCAGTTACGCGCGGGCCCACGCGGTGATGCAGTATCTCACCAGCGACGAGGTCGGCATCCGGTGGGACCGCATCCGCCTGATCGGGAACGCCGACCGCGAGCCGCTGGTTCAGCGCCGCTACGCAGGGCATCAGACCCAGCCCAACCGCCGGGTCGAAGTGCTTGTCACTGAATCACTTGTCGCCGAGTTCACGGAACCGAGCTCGGCCAACTAGCATGGACGCCGGCCGCGACCGCTTGTGATCGAAAGACAGACCCGCCATGCCGGAGACTGAAGCCAAAACCGAAGAATCGCCCAAGGGCGGCTTTTCACTCAAGACGGTGCTCGTGCTCGTCGCCATCCTCGCGCTGGAAGCCGCTGCCATCTCGGCGGTGTTCCTGCTCAGTGGTGGGCCGGAAGACGCCCGCGCCGCCGGTGCCGCGGAGGACGAGGCCGCCCTCGCCGAGCAGCCCGTCGAGGTGCTCGTCATCGCGGACAAATTCCAGAACACCCGCACGGGACGGTCGTACCTTTACGACACGGAAGTTTACATCGTCACGCAGCGCCGCTGGCGTGGCTCGGTCGAGCAGCGGATTGACTCGATGGAGGCGCAGCTCACCAGCGACGTGGCGACCATCTTCCGCCGTGCCGAGCCGGCTCATCTGCTTGAACCGGAGCTGGCCACACTCACCCGCCAGCTCGAAGCGGCGATGAACCGTCGGCTGGGCAAGGACGAAGAAGGCGAACCGCTGGTGCAGGAAGTGCTTATCCGCAAACTCATGCGCTTCCGCGGGGATCTCTAATGTCTCCCTCGCCGGGAGTGAAATCGAAGTCTGTTACACTGCCTGCCAACCTTTAACGCAATACGCACGCGAGGACGATCATGGCCGATCAACCCCAGGGCAAGGACACGCCCGACCAGCCCGACACGTCACAACCGGCACAGTCGGTACAGCCGGGCGCCGATGCCAACGCGAACGACGACGCATCGGTCGACGAAGCGCTCGAAGCGGCCAGCGCTTCGCTGGATGAGCTGAAGCAGACGGTTGAGGCGTCTGCGGGCGCGCAGGACCCTGCAGATGAAGCTGCCGAGGCGGGCGATGAGCCTTCGGGCACGAGCCTCGACCTGCTTGGCGACGTCGATCTGGATGTGATGATCGAGCTTGGCCGAACGGAGATGCTCGTTGAAGACGTGCTGAAGTTGCAGGCCGGCAGCGTGGTGGAACTGGACAAGCTCGCGGGCGATCCGGTGGACGTATACGTCAACGGCCGACTGGTCGCGCGTGGCGAGGTACTGGTGCTCAACGACAATTTTTGTATTCGCATCAGCGAAGTGCTCGCCGACCTTGAGCAGGAAGCCGAGGCCGCGGTCGAAGCGCAGCAGGCCGGTGCTACGTCGGACGCGAGTTAGGTTGCGTCCGGTTTTACCCGCGCATTCGCGCGCTGAACATCGTTCTATTGTTTTCTGAATAACAAATTACAGTTCCACCCCCGCTTCGCGCCGATAGTGACGACAGCGCGGCAATTGTTGCGCGGTCCCGTCGCGAGCGGAGCTCGTGCGATGGGGGGGAATTGAGTTGGAACACCGACGCAGGATGCGTCGGTAGAAGTCACCGGCCATGGAGGGCCGAACGGTGCACGCGTGGAACTACAGCCTCGCTTTGGCCGTCGCGCTGTTGATCAGCAGCGCGGCCGTGTTGGCCGATGCGCCGGCCCGGCCCGCCTCGGCCAACGATGGCGCGGCCATGTCCGTCGACGCCGACACGCAAGCCGACACCAACACACGCGATGACAACGCCGACAACGCGGCCCCTGCCCGCCGCGACCTTTCCGATCTGGCGCGATCCCTCGCCGAGCGACGTAACACTGCCTCAACCGATGATCGCGACGCCGACGACCGCGCCGCCCCCGCCCGGCAGTCGATTCTTGCGCCGACGGACAATGACGAATCGTCCGACACTGCCGACGCCGCCGCAGCCTCGCGCGAGGACGAAAGCCTCGGCACGCCGAGCACGCGCACCAGCGAAGGCGGTTCGAGCGGCGTCTTCAGCGGTACGGGGTCGGCAACGCTCAACACGCTCACCGCGCTGGGCATTGTCATCGGCCTGATCCTCTTCCTCCGCTGGGCGTGGACCAAGCTCTCCGGCCAACCCACCGTCCGACCCAGCCCCGTCATCGAAGTGCTCGCACGCACGCCCGTCGCACCACGCAACCACATCCTCATTGTCCGTATCGGCAACCGCGTGCTCATCGTCGGCGACTCCGCCAACGGCCTGCGAACCCTCGCCAACGTTGACGACCCCGAAGAGATCGCCGACCTGCTCACGGCCGTCACCGCCTCGCGGGAAACCTCTGTCACCAAAGGCTTCAGCCAACTGCTCGGCCGATTCCACGGCGACTACGACGCCCCCACAGCCGATGCCGACGGCGTCGGCTCGCCCACCGACTTCCGCTTCGACGACGAAGGCGGCGACCGCAGCGAACACCTCGTCGACCGCGCCCGCGACTCGGTCAGCAGCCTCATGTCCCGCCTGCGCGTCATGTCGGGGAAAGGGGGCGACTCGTGAAACCGTTTCGCCTTTCGAGCTTCGAGTTTCGCGTCGGCTTTATGCTGGTGATGCTGCTTTGCATGTTGGCCTTGCCAACCGTGGCGATCGCGCAAGACGGGGGCGATGGCAATCTCGATCCGTTCAACCCGCTGTCCATCCTCGAAAACGCATCGCGGGCGCTGCCCATCGACGGCGGCGAAGCTGGTGCCGACGGCGAAGGCGGCACGACCCTCTCCGCCACGCTCTCGATCATGCTGCTGCTGTCGGTGCTCTCGCTTGCGCCGGCCATCCTCGTGATGTGCACCAGCTTCACGCGCATCGTCGTCGTGCTCGCCCTGCTCCGCCAGGCCATCGGCACGCAGGCGCTGCCGCCGTCGCAGGTGATCGTCGGCCTGTCGCTGTTCATGACCTTCCTCGTCATGGCGCCGACGTTCGAACGCATCAACACCAACGCGCTTCAGCCGTTGCAGAACAACGAGATCGGCGAGATGGAAGCGTGGGAGGCCGCCAAGCAGCCGGTGCGCGATTTCATGTTCGACCAGATCGAATATGCGGGCAACTGGGACAATCTTTACATGATCCTCAACTACCGGGGCATCGACACCTCCGAGCCGGAGAACCTGCGGCGGGCGGATGTGGACATGCTCTCGCTGATCCCCGCATTCGTGCTCAGCGAGTTGAAGGTCGCGTTCCTCATCGGCTTTCGTCTTTACCTGCCGTTTCTGATTATCGACATGGTGGTCGCGAGCGTGCTGATTTCGATGGGCATGCTGATGCTGCCGCCGATTCTCATCAGCCTGCCGTTCAAGCTGCTGCTGTTTGTGCTCGTGGACGGGTGGATGCTCGTCGCGGGCAACCTGCTCAACAGTTTCGCGGTGCCGGGGGTGACGTAGCTTTGCGTAAGAGGAATATGCGATGAACGTGGACCAGGCCAGTGACATGTTGCGCGAAGCGTTGGGGCTGATGCTGATGCTCAGCTTTCCGATCCTCGCGGCGGCGCTGATGATCGGCCTGACGGTCAGCATCGCGCAAGCGGTCACGCAGGTGCAGGAACAGACGCTCAGCTTCGTGCCCAAAATCGTGGGCATGGTCATCGTCGCGATCCTGATGATGCCCTGGATGATGCTGCAGATACTCAACTTCGCGGAACGGATGTTCGCGGGGTATTGAAGGAGGGAAGGGTGACAAGGTGACAGGATGGCAAGGTGACAAGGTGATCGGCAGATGCGTCACCCCCTCACCCCACTCACCCCCTCACCATGTCACCTTGTCAAACCATGGAGGACCAACTGATTGATCGCCGACTTGCGACCTCTGCTCGATCATCTGCCTGCGTGGTTGCTGGTGCTGTTTCGGCTCACCGGCATCTTTCTGCTTGCGCCGGTGCTCGGCAGCCCCGCGATTCTGCGGCAGGTCAAGGTCTTCCTTGTGCTCGGCCTGTCACTATGCGTCTACCCGATGCTGCTCGATCCCAGCCGACCGTCGGCGGCGTTGATCTCACCGTTGATCGGAACGGAGCCGGCGTTGCTCGGCCTCGTGGCGGCGATCGGACTGGAACTGGCCATCGGCCTGGCGATCGGCTACTGCGCGAGCCTGCCGTTGATCGCCATGCAGATCGGCGGACAGCTCATCGATCAGCAGGTCTTCCCCGGCTCGGCGGGCGTGTTCAACCCCGACCTCAACGAACAATCCACCATCATGGGCGAAATGCTGTTCCTCACAGCCCTGGCGGTGTTCGTCATCCTCGGCGGCATTCAGGCCATGCTCGCAGCGCTCATCGGCAGCTTCGACCACATCCCGCCCGGCGGCTTCACCGACTTCGACTCACTGCTCCAACTGATCATCGGCATGCTCGCCTCGGCGTTCGAAATCGGCCTGCGCATCGCAGCGCCGCTGCTCGTGCTGATCTTCCTCGAAACGCTGGCCATGGGCTTTATCGCCCGCACCGTGCCGGGCATCAACATCCTGAGCATCGGCTTTGCCATCCGCACCATCGCCGGCGGCACGGTGCTGGTCATGGGCGTCGGCATCATGATCGGCATCTATGTCGACGGCTTGCAGGACATGATGCGACGACTGCTCGGCGTCTTCGCCTGGTGAACCACTCGAAACTCGAAACTCGAAACCAGAAACCTTTTTAACGATCGATGGCTGAAAACAACACCGCTGCTGAAAAAACCGAGCCACCTACGCCGCGCAAGCGGGAGGAGGCCCGCCGCGAAGGGAACGTGCCCAAGAGCACGGACCTCAACGCGGCCTGCGCGCTGCTTGCAGCCACGGTGCTCATTTATTTGCTCGGCCAGCGCGTGTTCGGCGGACTCAAAGTCTCACTCGAAGTGCTCCTCTCCGGCTCACACGCGAGCAATCCCACTCGGCCGGAGGACCTGGGCGCACTGGGCTCGTTCGTATTGCACATTCTCGCGTCGGCGGTGTTGCCGTTGATGATCGCCATCGGCGCGATCGTGTTGATGGTGGCGGTCGGTCAGGTAGGTTTTCTCGTGACGGTCAAGCCGATCACGCCGAAGCTCAGCAAGCTTTCGCCGATGCGGGGGATCAAGAATCTGACAAACGCCCGCGCCGCGATGCGCTTTGTGATGAGCCTGGGCAAGCTGATCGCCATTGCCGCGGTCGCGATGTTTCTGATCTACAACGACCTGCCGAAGATCCTCATCCTGCCCGAACTGTCAGCCGGCCAGGCCTTCGCTGCGGCCACGCAGATGACGTTTCTGCTGTCGATCAAGCTGGCGGTGCTGCTGATCATCCTTGCGATTCTCGACTTCTCGTTTCAACGCTTTCAGCACGAGCGCGAACTGCGTATGAGCAAGCAGGAAGTCAAAGAAGAGATGAAGCGTATGGAAGGCGACCCGCTCATGAAGCAGCGTCGCTCGCGCGTCGCCCGCCAGCTTGCCATGCAGCGCACCGCGCAGCAAGTGCCCCAGGCCGACGTGATCGTGACCAACCCGACGCATTTGGCGATCGCCTTGAAATATGACGCCGAGAGCATGCGTGCGCCGAAAGTCGTCGCAAAGGGGGCTGATTTCCTTGCGATGCGTATTCGTCAGATCGGCTCGCTGCATGGCATTCCGATCATCGAACGCAAGCCGCTCGCGCGAGCGCTGTACAGCAGCGTCGACGTGGGGCAGGAAGTCCCGCCAGAGCACTACACCGCCGTGGCGGAAATCATGGCTTACGTCTATCGACTGAGCGGGCGCAAGAGCGCGTGAACGGACGGGAAAGCCACGAAGACACGAAGGGGATGAAGGAGTCACGAAGTGAAAAAGAAAATAAATATTGGCAGCGATAATTCAGTTGTAACAACTGTTCCTCTGCCTTTCTTCGTGTTTTCTTCGCCCCCTTCGTGTCTTCGTGGCTAACCCGATCGACAAGCACCAACCATGGCCAAGCAACCCGCCAACCCGATGAACATTGCCGGCGCTGCCGCGTTCGTGCAGCGGCATCAGTCGCTGATCGTGCCGGTGCTGTTCATTGCGATGCTGGCGGTCATTGTCGTGCCCTTGCCGACGATCGCGCTGGACCTGTTGATCACCGCCAACCTCGCGCTGGCGGCGTTGATTCTCATGACCACGCTGTTCGTCCGCAGCCCGCTCGATTTTTCCGGCTTCCCGTCGCTGCTGCTGGGCACAGCCATGTTTCGGCTTGTCTTGAACATCGCCAGCACGCGTTTGATTCTGTCGATGGCGGCCGACACGCCGGAGGAAGCGACCGCGGTGGCCGGCCGGGTCATTCAAGCGTTCGCTGAGTTCGTCACGGGCGGCGGCGTCGGGGCGGGGCCGACGGCGGTGGTGGTCGGCGTGATTCTCTTCGTGATTCTCATCATCGTGCAATTCGTGGTCATCACCAAAGGTGCGACACGCATCAGTGAAGTGGCCGCCCGCTTCCAGCTCGACGGCATGCCGGGCAAGCAGATGGCCATCGACGCGGACCTCAACGCCGGCCTGATCGATGAGAAGCAGGCCAAGTCCCGCCGAAAGCAGATCACCGACGAGTCCGACTTTTATGGCCGAATGGACGGTGCCGCCAAGTTCGTTCGCGGCGACGCGATCGCGGGCATCATCATCACCGTCATCAACATCGTCGCCGGCTTCACCATCGGCATCGCCATCAAGGGCTGGAGCTTTGGCGATTCGCTTCAGATCTTTACGTTGCTGACCATCGGCGACGGCCTGGTCTCGCAGCTGCCCGCGTTGGTGATCTCACTGTCCGCGGGCCTGATCGTAACGCGGTCCAGCAGCGATCAGGACATGGGCACGGAGCTGACGCAGCAGCTCACCAGCCGACACGCGGCGCTGGGCATCACCGCTGGTTTCCTCGTACTGATGGCGTTCACGGGCATGCCGATGCTGCCGATGTTGCTCGCGGCGGGCAGCGTGGGTGGGCTCGGGTTCATGCTGCATCGGGCAGGCCAGCGACAGCAGGTCGCTGACACCGAGGCCGAGCACGCCAAGACTCAGCGTCCGGAAAAGCCGCCGGTCGAGCAGTCGCTGCACGTCGACACGTTGGAGCTGGAAGTTGGCTACGGGCTGGTCCGTCTCGTGGACGCGTCGCAAGGCGGCGATTTGCTTGAGCGCATCGACATGATCCGCCGACAGCTTGCCGGCGAGCTGGGCTTCGTCATGCCGCCGGTGCGTATTCGCGACAACATGCAGCTTACGCCGAGCGACTATCACATCAAACTGCGGGGCAACTCGATCGCCAACGGGCAGGTGTACCCCGGCCAGTTCCTCGCGATGGACAGCGGCCTGGCGAGTGAGCCGCTGCCGGGCACGCGAACGCGTGAGCCGGCGTTCGGCCTGGATGCGACGTGGATCGAGTCCGGCCAGAAGCAGCGGGCCGAGGCGCTCAACTACACGGTCGTCGACGCGACCAGCGTGCTGGCAACCCATCTGACCGAAACCGTCAAGGGCCATGCCCACGAACTGCTCTCGCGCGAAGAGACGAACAACCTTATCACGCAGTTGCGCGAGAAAGCGCCGAAGCTGGTGGACGAAGTGCTCGGCCCGGCCGCCGCGGGCGCGAACGACGCGACGCCGACCGTCAAGTCCGCCGAGTTGCAGAAAGTGCTCCAGAACCTGCTTCGCGAGCGCGTGCCGGTTCGCGATCTGGAGACGATTCTCGAAACGCTTGGCGATTGGGCACCGCGAACCAAAGACCTCGAAGTGCTTACCGAGTATGTGCGCAACGCCTTACGTCGGACGATCTGCAACCAGTATGTCGTCACGGAAAGCAATCACGATGCACAGACCGGCCTGGACGATGGCGTGCCGGTGACGAAGCTGTATTGTGTGAGCCTCGACCCGGCGTTGGAAGATCGGATCAACGGCTACATCGAGCGATCGACCGAAGGCACGAGCATGACGATGCCGCCGGCGGTGGCGAACCGCATCACCACGGCGATGATTCAGGAGTTGCAGCGCTTGTTGCAGGGGGGGCACAACCCGGTCGTGCTCGCGTCGCCGCAGGTTCGCGCGTCCGTGCGGCGGCTGATCGAGCCTCATCTGCCCAACGCAGCGGTGCTGGGCTACAACGAAGTGAGCAAGGGTGTGGAGGTGGAATCGTTGGGTCTTGTGCAGGTGAGTAATGAACGGCGTGAAGAGATGGCCGGAAGCGTGTAAGTTATGCGAGCAACTCACGTCGCCTGAAGGCGACAGACGACAGGCAGTGATATGTCAGCGAGCCATGGACGGCGAGCTTACGACAAGGGGCAGGAGCGTTGAACCTTAGAACATTCACCGCCAGGACAATGGCCGAGGCACTTGTGCATGTGCGTCGCACGATGGGCGCGGACGCGGTCATTCTGCACACGCGCAGCTACAAGCGCGGCGGCATCCTGGGCATTGGTGCGAAGGCGGTGGTGGAAGTCACCGCTGCGGACGGCCGCGAGGTCGGTCGCAAGAAACGCTCACAAGCGGTGCGCGATCGCCAGGAGCAATTGGCGGCCCTGGTGGCGCGGCGGAAAGGGTCGGATGCAAGCCCACGCGTGGCCGCTGAGCGGCTTAAGTCGCTCAGCCGAGTGTCGGAGCGTGCGTCGGAGCAACGCACGCCAGAGCCGGTGCGCGAGCCCGAGCAGCCGGCGATGGCGGGGGACCTGATTCGGCGGACGTATGCCGCGGCGCGGGCGGAGTTTGAACAATCGCAGACACCCGTGCAGCCGGCGGTGCAGGCGAGCGTAGCGACGCTCACGCCCGAGCCGACGTACAGCAACGACCAGCTTGCCGACGAGATGCGGGCGATCAAGCGCATGGTCGCGCAGATGATGACCAGCAAGAAGCAGCGGCAGGTCAGCAGCGATCGGCCGGACGTGCCGGACAAGCTGTTCGACCAGTATCTCGCGCTGCTTGAGCAGGAAGTGACGGAGGAACTGGCGGAGGAAATCGTCGATCAGGTGCGCGGGCAGTTGAGTGACGATGACCTCGATGACGAGCAGGCCTGCCGTAAGGCGGTGATGGAAGCGGTCGCGGGCATCCTGCCCACCGGCGCGATGTCGAAAGAGCAGTCGGCGACGCCCGACGACGGCCGACCGCGCACGATCGCGCTCGTCGGGCCAACCGGTGTGGGCAAGACAACGACGATCGCCAAGCTCGCAGCGACGTTCAAGCTCAAGCAGAAGAAAAAGGTGGGGCTGATCACGCTGGACACGTACCGCATCGCGGCGGTGGACCAGCTGCGCACGTATGCGGGCATCATCGGCGTGCCGCTGCGTGTGGCGATGAGCCCGGACGAACTGGAGAAGGCGATCGACGGCTATCGCGACTGCGACGTCGTGCTCATCGACACGGCCGGCCGATCGCAGCGCGACGACCCTCGCCTGGGCGAGTTGCAGTCGTTTATCGCGGCGGCGAAGCCGCATGAGGTGCATCTCGTGCTGTCGTCGACGTGTACGCAGAAGGTGCTCGAAGACACGATCGAACGGTTTGCCAGGATTCACACGGACCGCATCATTTTCACCAAGCTCGACGAAGCGGTGACGTTCGGCGTGGTGCTGAACGTGATGCGTAAGGTTCGCAAGCGGTTGAGTTACATCACCACAGGTCAGGAAGTGCCGCACCAGATTGAGCCCGGCCGACCCGATCGGCTGGCGGCGCTGGTGCTCGGGGAAGGGGTCGTTCAAGAATCATGATTGCGGATCAGGCGCAGGCATTACGCGGGCTCGTCGCCGACCAGCGACGGGCATCCAACGCGCCCCGGGCGCGGACGTTGGCCATCACCAGCGGCAAAGGCGGCGTGGGTAAGACCACGATGTCGGTCAATCTGTCGGTGCAGCTTGCACAGATGGGCAGGCGGATCGTGCTCATCGATGCGGACCTTGGCACGGCCAATGCAGACGTGCTGTGCAACGTCGCGCCGCGCGGCAGCCTGGCGCACGTCGTGGCGGGGCGGATGTCGCTTGATGAAGCAATGGTCGACGCGCCGGGCGGCTTTCGCCTCGTGCCGGGCGCGTCGGGTTTGGCGCAGATGGCGGCGCTGAGCGAATACGAACGCACCCGACTGATGGACCAGATGCATCAGCTGGAGTCGGCGGCGGACTTGATCATGATCGACACGGGCGCAGGCGTGGGCCCGAACGTGCTGGGCTTTCTCGTGGCGGTCGATGAAGTGCTCGTGGTGACGACGCCCGAGCCGACGGCGATCACCGATGCTTACGCGCTGATCAAAACACTCGTGCGTGCGAAGCGTGAACAGAACGAAGAGCCCTCGGTTCGCGTGCTGGTGAACCAGGTTCGCGACGAGGATGAAGCGAAGGCGGTGTACGATCGGGTCGCGGCGGTGTGCCAGCGGTTTCTGCAGATCACGCCGCGACTGGCGGGGCATGTGGTCAGCGACGCGCGGGTGTCGTTGTCGGTGCGTCGTCGCACGCCGTTTGTGCTTGAGAGTCCGTCGTCATTGGCGAGCACGTGTTTGAATCGGTTGGCGCATCGATTGGACCGTCACGCAGCGCAGCCGCCTGGCCGTAGCCTGTTTCGTCGGATGACCGGCTGGCTGGTGGGGTGATAGCGATAATATTTTTTTGGCTAGCGTGATCGGCTGAAAGCGCGTGTAGCGCGGTGAGCGCAGGTCGCGTGATGAAGTTGCATATCACGGACTTTTGCACAATGTGCAAAGGGATCTTTTTGTGTTATAAGGAGTCTCCCGCACCGGTGCGGCAAGAATTGCCTTTTTCGGCTTGATTTGCGATATGAATTGAAAAATTTTCGCATGAGCGCCGGGGCGAGGCTTCACAGAAGCAGTTGCTGTCTTTAGAATGAATTAACTCAGGATTGATTTCTAATCGGGCAAAGGAGTGCTCGCGATTCCATCAAGAGTCATCGCATCTAGTTTTGCGCTGGTCAGTTTCGCTGCAGCGTTGCTGATTGGTCTGCTGTCGGGCAACAGTGCCGGCGTGCTGATCTGGCGCGCGACGTTGGTGATGATTGCTTGTTGGATCATCGGCCGCATCGTTGGCGCAATTGCGCAGCGGGTTGTCGACGAACACATCGAACGCTACAAACAGGAGCATCCTATTCCAGGGGATGAGGTGGAAGACGCCATGGCCGGCGTTGCGGAGACCTCGAATGGCGAGGGGCAGGATCGGGCCGACCGTGCGGTGGCTGCGTCGGTGTGACGGATCACACCGGTTGACGTAAGCCAGGCGAACGGTTGGCGAAATGAAAACAGGCCCAGGGACGGGCCGAGGTTTGGGGGACAGCGTGGTCAAGGAGCAGACAATGGCGAAACCCCGTCAGGCCAGTACGCGGACAACCTCCGCGGACCAGGCAGCAATTCAGGAAGTCTGGAACGAATACAAGATGACCGGCGAGGAGGCGTTGCGAAACCGCCTCATGGAGAACTATCTCCCGCTGGTCAAATACAACGCCGAGCGGATTCACCAGAAGCTGCCCGACGAGGTCGATGTGGACGACCTGATGAGTGCGGGGATCTTCGGCTTGATGGACGCCATCGACGCGTTCGACCGCGACCGCGGCGTCAAGTTCGAAACCTATTGCGCACCGCGCATCCGTGGTGCGATTCTCGACGAGCTGCGCTCGATGGACTGGGTGCCGCGCCTCGTGCGTTCGCGCTCCAGCCAGGTGGACCAGGCGCGTAAACGCCTTGAGATGCGCATGGGTCGCAAGGCGACCGATGACGAGATCGCCAAGGAGATGGGGCTCAACCAGGACGAGTTCGCCAAGATCCGCAAAGACGCCGGCGCGGTCGGCGTTGTGTCGCTTTCGCGTAAGTGGTTCGAGACCGACTCGAACAAAGACGTACGCGAGATCGACGTGTTGGAAGACAATCGACAGGTCAACCCCTTTTCGGCCGTGTCCAAGCGGGACATGAAAGAGCTCGTCACGAAGGGCCTCTCGCGAGCCGAGCGACTGATCATCATCCTCTACTACTACGAGGAGATGACCATGAAGGAAATCGGCGTCACGCTCGACCTTTCCGAGTCGCGCGTCAGCCAGATGCACAGTTCCATCCTCGCGCGACTGAAGGCTCAGCTTCAGCATCGAGGCAAAGAGTTGCAAGCCGAGTCGGAATGAGCCGGCGGTGACTCGCGCGGGTTCAACCCCGCTTTCGCGAACATGTCAAGCATGGTGGTTCGTTGCGCCCACGGGTGGCTACGTGGGCTAACCGCGACGATTTGATTGCCGGCGCACTGGCACGCGATCCATTCAAGCCTTGCGGTGGAGCGTTGCGTTATGCGGGCGTGGCGAGTGCTGCTCGCGAGTGTTCGATGGACTGGTGCATGCCGAGCCCTGCCGTGACGCCGACGAGTCCCGCGCCAAGGTAGTGGATTGGCAAGGCGAGCGCCGGCCCCCACACACCGCTGACGTACCACGCGGCGTAGAGTTCGACGGCGTCGCCGTACTGCACGGGCACGTGGGCGTAGGCGACGATCGCCAGCAGCGCCGGCGAGATCAGCAGCGGCAGCGGGTTGCTCTGGGGCACGATGGACTGCGTCACCACCGCTGCGATGCCGAACGCGAGGACGAGCGACCCGATCACCTGCCCGGTGTCGCTGACCGCGATCAGCAGCGTCGCCAGCGCGCCGCCCACGCCGGCACAGACCAGCCCGGCGATCAGCGCCCGCCCATCGGGCAGTCGTACGCCCGGGTCGGCTTTGCCGAAGTGGTCGGTCGTCGTCAATCGGGGCAGTGCGTCGCGGATTGGCTGGCGGGCCGCGTCCATCAGCACAATGACGCCGAGCAATGCCCCGGTCCAGACGATCATCTCGACGATCAGCAGGACATAGGCCGTCGGCTCACCATGCCGCCACAGCCAGCCGTCGATCCGCCCGCCCATGATCGCGGGAAACAGCAGCGCTACGCCGAGCACGAACAGTCCGCTGAGCGGGTTGCCCATCGCCCCGACGAGTACCGCCAGCACGATCGCGACGAGCCCGGTCAGCAGCATCAGCAGCACCGCGAACACCACGCCCACCTGCGCATCAAACAGGCTCAACCCCCCGCGCCCGTCGGCCGCTTCGATCAGCGGCGCCGCCCAAAGCCAGGCCATGCCGGCAACGATGGCAGCGATCGGAATGAACACGCGTTGGAAGAGAGGTGGGAACATTTGGAATTTCGAATTTGGGATTTCGGATTTCGAATTTGAGAACTCAAGGCAATGGGAGCAGGCCATAAGCGTTTTTTGCGCGCTGTTGCCGGGTCCAGATTCTACCGAGTTTCTTCCGCCACCACGCCGTCCGCCCCAAATCCGAAACCCGAAATCCGAAATCCCAAATTCGAAATTCCACACTCAAACCCACATCGCCAGTTGCGGTGCAAAGTACGTCACCACCAGATCCGCGCCCGCGCGGCGGATGGCGTATGTGCTTTCCAACGCGGCTTGCTCCAGATCCAGCCAGCCACGTTCCGCGGCGGCGTGCAGCATCGCGTACTCGCCGCTGACGTGATATGCCGCCACGGGCACGTCGCATGATGAGCGCACCTGTTGCACGATGTCCAGGTACGCCATCGCCGGCTTGACCATGACCATGTCAGCGCCCTCGGCGAGGTCGGCGTGCAACTCGCTTTGCCACTCGCGCGATCGGCGGTAGTCCATCTGGTAGCCCCGCCGGTCGCCGAACTGCATGCCGCCGCCGCCGGCTTCGCGGAACGGGCCGTAGAAGCTCGAGGCGTACTTGATGGCATAGCTGAGGATGGCGGCGTGTTCGTGGCCTGCCGCATCGAGTGCCTGGCGGATCGCGGCGACCTGGCCGTCCATCATGCCCGAAGGCGCGACGACATCCGCGCCGGCCTCGGCCTGGGCGACCGCCGTCTGGCCGAGCAGCGCGAGCGTGCGGTCGTTGTCCACCGTCCACACCGCGCCGGTCGGCGTCGACGTATCCAGCAGCGCCCCGCAATGACCATGCTCCGTGTACTCGCAGAAGCAAAGGTCCGCGTAGAGCACGGCGTCCAGCCCCGCCTCGCGAGCAGCGCGGAGCGTACGATTCACCGGCGCATCGGGCGATGCGGCGAAGCTGCCGTGCGCGTCTTTGTGTTCGTCCGCCGTGACGCCAAAGAGGATGAACTGTTGCACGCCCTGCTTGATGAGGTCGCGCATCGTGTTCACCGCCGCGTCGACGGGCAGTTGTTTGACGCCCGGCATGGAAGCGACGGGCTTGGCTTCGCGCATCTCGCCGACGAATAGCGGGTATATCAGCCGGTCGGCCGAGAGGCCCACATCAGCGACAGCGTCGCGCAGCCGCTGCCCACGTCGCAACCGTCGAAGGCGTTGTTGGGGGAAGGAGGAATCGGACATGGGAGCATGATAGGGGATGGGGGGAAGTTTCGAGTTTCTGGTTTCGAGTTTCGAGTTGGGCAACACCGGAGCGTTCATGCCGGTAGGGGGGACAAACGCTACGAACGTACCTTCAACTCGCCCGCTGAATTGCAGGCCGAGCGTCAACTCGAAACCGGAAACTCGAAACTAGAAACGCTCCGCCTCACCCGTTATCCGACTCGATCCCCGCCGGCCGTTGGGGCTCGGCGAGGGGGTCGGCGAAGTATCGGCCGGGGCGTTTGAAGAAACTGGGGATCGGCGTCCAGGGCTGGTATGTGTACTGCCGGGCATTGGCAAACAAGCCATCGCGACCGCGACGGTCGGCGGCCCAGCTCAGCCAGTCGCGGGCTTCCGTGCCCTGGTCTTCGCCGGTGAGGGTGATCAGCGCATCGCGGGCCGCGCGGGCGACGCCGTGGTTCGTGTCGTGCAACGCACCGACGAGCGACTGGAAGGCCGTGCTCGTACGGTACTGGCCCAGCGCTCGCGCCGCGTCTTGCCGAACGTCTGCGTCTTCGTCGTTCTGCACCGCCGCGGCCAGCGGCGACACAGCCGCGGGGTCGTGCAGCTTCTGCAACGCCTTGGCCGCTTCCCATCGCACGAACGACGCGTCTTCTTCGAGCATCGGCAAGATCCGCCGTACATCCGCCGGCGAGCCGTGCAACCCCAGCGCTTTGACGCACGACGCCCGTACGGACGCGTCGGGGTCGTCGATGAGCAGGCGGTACATGCGGACATAGACCGGCTCGCCGCCGAAGGGCGCGGCGCTGAGGCGGTCGACTGCTTCGCGCCGCCGGTCGGGGCTGTAGACGTAGAACGCATCGCGCGCGATCTGCCCAGCGGTCGGCTCGCCGAAGCCGGGCAACAGGTCGGCGAGCCAGTGCGGTTGATCGCTGGCGGGCCGCTGACGGGCCGACTGGCAGCCGACGAGCGTCATCGGCAACAGCATCGCGACGAGGGACAGTGCGTGGATCAGACGAAAGTTGCGCATCACGTGAAAGAGTGTATCGCCGGTGGCGTGCGCCTGCACATGCACGGCAGCGTTTGGGCGAAACAATGACCCTGCTCGCGATTTGTGCGTACAGATGTGTACAACGATGCGGTTTCGCGGTTGCAACATTTAGCCGCGGTGCTTGCACCGCGCTCTTTTGGCGTGAAGCGCGTCGCAAGCGACGCGGCTAAATGGGGTCGCGGAATCGCGGTCGCGTGGTGGGATCAGCAGCACAACTCGGCCGATTGGGGCGGAAGATTATCGGTCACGCGGCGTTTTGGCACGATTCGGCCATTTATAGCCGATAGAATGTTCATTGTCGTTCGGGCAGGTAAACCGTGATGGGATACGATTTTGACCTTTGACCGCCTGGAGCAGTTGCTTCGCCGCATCCAGGGCTACCTCTGGACTGAACCGCTCGAAGTTCTCATCGAGATCGCGGTCATCTGGGTGGTGGTTTACGTGATCCTGCGCTTCCTTCGCGGGACGCGCGGGGCTCGCGTGATCAAAGGCATGGCCGTCGTGCTGATTATCGGTACGCTCGCGATTCAGATCCTCGGTCGGCAGAACGCGTTCGAACGGCTGAACTTCCTCTACACCAACTTCCTCGCCTTCGCGTCGCTGATGCTCGTGATCGTCTTCCAGCCGGAGCTGCGGCGGGCGCTGGTTCGGCTGGGCGAAGCGCGATTCTTCCGACAAAGCGGCCTGCGCAAGGCTCGCGTCGTTGAAGAAGTGCTCGGCGCGGTGCAGTACCTGGCACGCAACAAGATCGGAGCGCTGATCGCCATCGAGCGACAGGTCGGCTTGCAGGGCATCGTGGAACTGGGCACGCGCCTCGACGCGGAGGTGTCCAAAGAACTGTTGAACACGCTGTTCTGGCCCGGCTCGGCGTTGCACGACATGGGCGTGGTCGTCCGCGGCGACCGGATCATCGCGGCGGGCGTACAATTTCCGCTGGCCGAGGGTGAAAACATCCCGCAGGAGCTCGGCTCCCGCCACCGCGCGGCGTGGGGGCTCTCGCAGGAGGCCGACGCCCTGGTCATCGTCGTCAGCGAAGAGACCGGCGCGATCAGCGTGGCCGAACGTGGCGAACTGACCCGGGGCCTGAGCCCGGAAGAGCTGCGACCGATCCTCATCCGCGGCCTGGGCAGCGTGACCATCGCCGAACGAAACGAGACCAACGGCAGCGATGCCGGCAGTGACAGCACCCTGAGCAATGAAGGCGCCCTCGGCTCGCGAAGCTGAGGCAAGACGAGAAACGCGTGGGCAAGCGAAACCCGGCCAACCCGAACCCCAGCCCGACGCTGAGCGTGGATATCCCGACGCTCGGCAAGGGGGAGCACCGCGCGGACCGTGGCGTGCTGGACAAGATTCAGACGGCCGTGCTTGTCACGATCATCGCCGTGCTCGTCTGGCTCTACGCCGAGGGCGAAGCCGTGCAGGAGCGCCCCAAGCAGGTGCGGATTCAGTTCGTCACGCCGGGCACGACCGACGTGGGCATCGCGCCCAACAGCCCGCTGACCATCGGCGTCACGTTCCAGGCCTCCACCGGACAGATCACGCAGGTCGAGCAACTGCTCAGCCGGGGGCCAATCGAGATCCCCGTCACGCCGGAGCAGACGAATGACAACCAGCAGGTGATCGTGCTTCGCGAGGCTCTCGAGCGATCCGCGCTGGGCGAGTTGGGCGTGAACATCAAAGAAACCAGCCCGGCGACGCAGACGGTGCGCGTGGAACAGTTGCAGACGGTCGCGCTGGATGTGGCGTTGGAGTTGGCCCAGCCGGAGATGGTGGCCCCTCGGCCGCGGATCGACCCCAGCCGTGTGTCGGTGACCGTGCCGGCGAGCATGGTGGGGCAGATGCGCGGGATGCGGGCGATCGCCCGGCTGGACGACCTGAGCACCTTCGAGCCGGACGAGCAACACACCACCAGCCTGCGCGTGACGCTGCCGGATACGCTGGACCCGACGTGGGTTCGCGTCGAGCCGGGCACGGTGGACGTGACATTCACCCTGCGCGAGCAGACAGACGAGATAACACTGACGAGCGTATCGATCAACGTGGTGCTCTCCGCGCCGCTGGCTCGGCAGTACATCGTCGAAGTGCCGGAAGAGCACAATGTGCTCCGCGACGTGGTGCTTCGCGGCCCGGCGGACCAGATTGACCTTATCCGTCGAAAAGAACGGCCGATCCGCGCCTACCTCCGCCCGACTGCCGACGAACTGGACCGCGGCGTCGAGATGCTGAACGTCGAATTGGACAAGCCTGGCAGTGTGTCCGTCGAGTCGCCGCTGCCGTCCGTGCCGGTGGTGGTCAGCCGACGGGATTGATCAAGCCCCGGATCGGCGGAATTTCTAATCGCTGATTTCTAATCGCTGCCCACATCGACAAACCACCCACGACCAGCCCGAAACCCGAAACAAGAAACCACAAACCGCCTCCCATCCTCCCTTTGCCATTTGACACCCCCGGCGGAAGTGGGCACAATTTCAGTGGTATCCCTCCGTTCATGAAAGGATTTGCGATGCGCAACGCGTTTCACGCCTCGCTCAAGTGCTCCGGTGCGGCCGTCCTGGTTGTGATGATGCTGGTGTTTGCCGGCTGCCACTCGCCGACGTCGGCTGCGGGCGTGCGGGCCAACTTCAGCCCGGAACTGCACTCCACTGCAAATTCCTACGAACAGCACCTGAATCGCGAAGCCCGCACGAGGGACATGAACCTTCGTGGCGTGTGGGACGACGGCTCGCGGCTGCTGCTGCTGGACCGCCCCTCGCGCCTGTCGCCGTACCCGATCCCCTGATCGGCGTGCACTGGTGGAAATCAACGTGATCCAACCGACCCACGCTCTAACCGGCGTGGGTTTTTATTTTGACGGTGTGAAAATTTATCTGCCTGCATGAAGGGTTTTTGCGTTTATCGTCGAAGTTCAATGGAACGTTGACCGATAGATATCGTAAGAACCTAACGGTTATCGCTCGCCGGTTCAGTGGATCAAGCAAGTTTTGCTGGCCACGATGGTCATTGCACGTCGCGATGCCCCACCCGACCGGCGTGTGCAACGTTAAGGGGGGTCTTATGTTAACGTCCCAATCGCCCGGGCCAATCCCGCGCGGTCGAGGGGGCGATCCCGTCCACGCTGGAGTTTGCGATGCCTGGGAGCGGACCGCTTAACCTGCTTGAAGAACTGAAACGGCTCGAAACCCTTCGAAGTCCGAAATCCGACGGCCAGCGTCGTCATCAGCGGTTCCTCCTCCGCACCGACGCCGAGCTGCACCCGATGAGCCCGCAGCAGCTCGACCGCACGCCGTTGGATATCAAACTACGCGATATCAGTCGTTGCGGGATGGGCTTCATCAGCCAGACACCCCTGCCGCAAGGCTCAACCTGGCGCGCCTGCTTCATGCAACGCGGGCATGTCGTCGGCCAGCAGGGCCTGCTCGTCCGGCACTGTCGAAACGTCGGCGATGGCCTCTACCTCATCGGTGGCCAGTTCTGCATCGACACCGGCCTGCTGGTCACCCTCGGCGTCGAACCCAATCGCGTCTACGAAGGCGACGCCCACTACGGCGACGAAGACGACGCCTTCATCCCCCCCGGTGACGTCGACTGACCCCCCGCAACCACAAACCAGAGCAGCTTTAATCCAAATTCAGCGGCATGCTCCATGTTTAGCCTCCGCGGCCACGCGGGGTGCTTCCGGGGGGGCCGCCGTAGGCGGCGGGGCTACGTAACATCTGGGTTCAACCTGCGATAGAAACTACAAACCGCAAACCACAACCCCTTCCCAACTACACCCCCCGGGCCGCCGGGTCCCAGATCAGCTTGTGCAACTGCGTCTGCAGCCGCACCGCCAAACCGTCTTCCAGCACCCACGCTGCCAGATCACGCAGCGACAGCCCCGTCGCCCCCGGCAGCTCTCGGCCGGGCGGAATCTCGTGCACCGCACTCAGCAGTACCGCCTTCACCCGCTCCGGCAGCCGATGCTCCGCGATCACCTGACGGGCCCACGCGTAGTCTTCGCGCGAGGTGAGCACGAGCTTCACCTCGTCGCGCTGCGTGAGCTGTTCGATATTCGACCAGCGGTTTCGCTCGACCTCGCCGCTGCCGGGCGTTTTCAGGTCCATGATGCGGATGACCCGCTCGTCGCAGGCTGCGATGTCGCACGCCCCGCTGGTCTCCACGAGCACCGTCTTGCCCGCATCGCATAGCCGACGCATCAGCTCGTGCACGCTCGGCTGAAGCAACGGCTCGCCGCCGGTCACTTCCACCAGCGAGCACCCGCCGCCGATCCGCTCGACCTCGGCCAGCACGTCGTCCACCGCCCATCGTTTGCCCTCGTGAAACGCATATTCCGTATCACAGTACCCGCAGCGCAGATGGCAACCCATCAGCCGAACGAACACGCAAGGCAGCCCCGCCCACGTGCTCTCGCCCTGGATCGAGTAGAAAATCTCGTTGATCATCAACGTCGCCGACTTCACAATTGCACCTGCTTACGGTTTGTCTTCATCGTTCATCTTCCGCCCCCAGGCCCGCCGACGCTCGTAGCGCGTCCGGCGCGTGCCGCCGTGCCGCCGCATCCGCCTCAACCGCCTCCAGCATCGCCGCCACCGACGCCCCGGTCAGCGGATGTCGCCACGCCGGGCTCGCCACATCCGCCAGCGGCCGCAGCACAAACCACCGCTCATGCAGCCGTGGATGCGGCACGTGCAGGCCCGGCTCGTCGATCACCCGTTCATCGTAGGCCAGCACATCCAGATCCAGCGGCCGCGGTCCCCAATGCGTCCGCTCCGCCCGGCTCGGCCGACCCGCCGACCGCTCCACCGCCTGCAACGCAGCCAGCAGCTCGCTCGGCGAAAGCGTCGTCTCCAACGCCACCACCGCGTTCAAAAACGCCCCCTGACCGCTCGGCCCACCCACCGGCGCCGTCTCATACACCCCGCTCACCGCCGCCACCCGCGTGTCCGCCAGCGCCGCCAACGCTTGGCAGGCCGCCGTCAGATGCCCCCAGCGGTCGCCGAGGTTCGAACCCATTGCTACATAAACCCGCGCCATTCGGCCATTGTCGCCACCAACCCCGCCACAGCAAATCCCACGCCCCCCAAGCCCCAAGCCTCACGCCCAATCCCTCAAGCCCCAAGCCCCCACGCCTCACCCCACACCGCCCCCGGCGCGGTAAACTGCCGCTCATGCCAATCACCATTCTCAGTCCGTACTCCGGCCGTCCGGTCAAGGTCCGCGATCAGGATCTCGGCCGAGCGATTCGCGACGAGGAAGGCCGTATCTTCTACGTCATCCCCCGCAGCGATGGGCAAGGCCACTACGCCGCCCCCACCCGCAAGGGCTCGGAAAAGGATGAACAGCGTTACCGCGACCTCGAACGCAAGACTGCCGAGCAGGGCGAGATCGCTCGCGAAGTGCAGCAGCAGCCCGCGCACGACGCGACCGGCCCCGGTCGGCCGGTGAGCCCCGTACGGCTGATCGTGCTGCTGATCGTACTGCTGGCCGCGATCGCCGCCGGCCTCTGGCTGCTGCTGGACATCGACATCACCCCGCTCTCGCCTGACGAGCCCGCCCCCGTGCCCGTGCAGCCGACCGAGCCTGCCGACTCGCCGCAGAGCGGGTGGATCATCGAGGGTGGCGTGGCGTACAGCTTCGAGCCGATGATGATCACGATCGGCCAGCCCGCTTGCGTGACCTCGCAAGCGATGCGCCTGGGCGAAACCTGAACCCGCAAACGACGGAACGAAAACACATGCGACACGGATGGTCGATTTTATTTGCGATCGCGTTCACCTTCGCCAGCCTCCTCGCCGTCGGCTGCGGCCGACAGCCCGAGGCCGACGTGATCTTCCTCACCACCAGCGAGCACAACGACCTCGACCCGCAGCGGATCAGTTGGCTGCACGACTCGCGCGTCGTCGAGCAGATGTTCGAGCCGCTGGTCGTGCACGACTTCACCACACACGAAACAAAGCCCGGCGTCGCCGAGTCGTGGGACATCTCCGACGACGGGATGACCTACACCTTTCACCTCCGCGAAGACGCCCGCTGGTCCAACGGCGACCCGGTCACCGCCAACGACTTCGTCTTCGCCTGGCGTCGCGCGCTCACCCCCGATCTCGCGGCCCAATACGCCCGCATGCTCTACCGTATCGAAGGTGCGGAGGCGTTTCTCCACTGGCGAACCGAGCAGATCGAGCAGTACGCCCAGGTCAGCCGTGACGCCAACGGCGGCCGCGGCGAAATCGCCGAGCAGGTCTGGCAGCTTGCAGAGGATCGCTTCGAGCAGTCCGTCGGCGTCACCGCGGAAGACGACCGTACGCTCGTCGTCCGCCTCGAACGCCCCGCGCCCTACTTCCTCGAACTTGTCGCGTTCATCACCTTCTACCCCGTCCACGCCCGGAGCGTGCAGGAAGCGATGACCCTCGACCCCGCCACCGGCATGTGGCGGATGGACACCCGCTACTGGTCCGACCCCAACCGCCTCGTGAGCAACGGCGCGTACAAGCTCGCCGGCCGACGGTTCCGCCAGTACGTCCACATGACCGCCAACGAGCACTACTGGAACGCGGGCCAGGTGCAGAACGCCTCGATCATGGAACGCATCGTCAGCGACCCGCAAAACGCCATGACCACCTACCGCCGCGGCGGCGCGAACTTCTGGCCCGGCGTGCCCGCGGGGGCGATGGCCTCCGAACTCGTCCGCGACGACCGCCGCAATGACGTGCACACCCAGACCATGGCTGGCACGTACTTCTACAACTTCAACTGCATGCCCCAGCTTCGCGACGGCCGGGACAACCCCTTCGCCGACCCCCGCGTCCGCCGAGCCTTCTCCAAGGCCATCGACCGCGACACGATCGTCCAGCGCGTCACCCGTATGAACCAGCCCGTCGCCATGAGCTACATCCCTCCCGATGTCATCGGCGACTACAACCCACCCACCGAACACGGCATCACCTTCGACCCCGAGCGAGCACGCGAACTACTGGCAGAGGCCGGCTATCCCAACGGCGAAGGGCTCACCGGCCTGAGCATCCTCTACAACACCGGCGCGGAACATGGCGACATCGCCCAGGCCATCCGACGCATGTGGGAACAGCACCTCGGCGTCTCCGTCAGCCTCGAATCGGTCGAGGTGAACGCCTTCTTCGACCGCCTCCGCAGCCAGGACTACGTCATCGCCCGCGCGTCATGGTTCGGCGACTACCCCGACCCGACCAGTTGGCTCGACCGCATGCTCAGCGACGACGCGAACAACAACACCGCCTGGTCCAACGAAGCGTTCGATGCGCTGCTCACCGAAGCCGCCAACGAAACCGAGCCCAGCGCCCGCCTTGCCCTGCTGCGCGAAGCCGAAGCGTTGCTGCTCGACGAGCAGCCGATGGCCATGATCTTCCAGTACGTCTCCGTCAACCTCTGGAACCCCGACCAGCTCGAAGGCCTCAACGCCAACCCCTGGGCAAAATGGAACATGGACCGCATCCGCGTGAGACGTTAGTTTCTAGTTTCGAGTTCCGGGTTTCGAGTTGGCGCTCAACCCGGCCACTCCCCCGAACCATTCACCGGCCGATGCTCCCCAACTCGAAACTAAAAACTAGAAACTAGAAACTGATTTATGACCCACCTGATCTTCTGGCGAATGATGCAACTGCCGGCGATCCTGGGCGTGATCTTCCTGGTCACGTTCCTGCTGGTGTGGGTCGTGCCCGGCAATCCGCTCGAAGCGCCCGAAGGCCAGCGCCCCCCGCCCGAAATCGCCGCGGCCATGCAACGCCAGTACAACCTGCACAGCCCCACCGCCTTCGCGCAAAGCTACCTCTCCGACCTGCTGCTGCGCGGCGACTTCGGCCCGTCACTGCAATACCGTGACCAGCGCGTGAACGACATCCTCGCCGACGGCCTCGCGGTCAGCGCCAGCCTCGGCGTGCTCGCAATGATCATCGCCATCTTCCTCGGCAGCGCCGCAGGCATCATCGGCGCGCTCCGCCCCGGCTCGGCGCTGGACTTCTCCAGCCTCGCGATCGCACTGATCGGCATCAGTCTGCCCGCGTTTGTCACCGGCTCGATCCTGCTCGTGGGGTTTGTCGCCATCGTGCTCGCACTGCCGCCGGGCACGATCGACCCCAACCTCGATCAGCTCATGACGCGCTGGATCCTCCCCGCCATCACGCTCGGCGTCGCGCCGGCGGCGTACATCGCCCGCCTTGTCCGCCTCGGCCTGGCCGACGTCATGTCCAGCGACTTCATCCGCACCGCCCGCGCCAAGGGCCTCTCCCAACGCCAAGCCTTATTCAAGCACGCCTTGAAAGTTGCTTACCTGCCCGTGCTCAGCTTCCTCGGCCCCGCCGCCGCCGCGGTCATGACCGGCTCGTTCGTCGTCGAAGAGGTCTTCAACATCCCCGGCATCGGCGAACACTTCGTCAACGCCGTCCGCAACAAAGACCAGTTTCTCATCCTCGGCGTCGTACTCGTTTACTCCGTCATCCTCGTGGTGTTCAACCTCATGGTCGACGTCGCCTACGTCTGGCTCGACCCGCGAATCGAGTTGTGATCGAGCGTTGGGAATCACGCCAAGACGCCAAGACGCCAAGAAGAAGAAACCCTTTTTGAAGAAGAAACCCTTTTTCTCTTCTGCCGGTTTCGACGTCTCCGTGCTTCTGCAATTCAATCCGCTTCCCTGCCTTTGTTTTTCACTTGGCGACTTGGCGTCTTGGCGTCTTGGCGTTGCAACTCGCTCGCCGTTTGAGTCCAAGGCCCGCGCCGCCAACCGCCCATCGCCGGCAGCTTCTGGCGCTGCACCCACCACACCAGCCACACGCCCAACGCCAGTAGCCCCAGGCTCAGCAACTGCCCGCGCGTGATCGCCAGCCATGCAAACTCCGCGTCCTGAATATGCACGTCCGGCCGACGGAAAAACTCGTTCACAATCCGCCCCGCCGCATACGTGATGCAGAACACCCCCGCCACCAGCCCCGGCACGCGCGGCTTCCGCCACAGCCAAAGCAATACAAGAAACACCACCAGCCCTTCGAGCACCGCCGCGTATAGCTGCGACGGATGTCGCGGCGTGAGCATCGGCTCGACCAGCGCGATCACGTGCTCATTGCCACGCTGCACCTGCGTCACGATCTGCGGGATGCTCAACTCCTGCAGCGCGCCCGGTGCCTGCTCCCACTGCTCTCGGGTCCAGTCGTACATCTCCTGCGGAAACTTCACCGCCCACGGCAGCCACTCCGGGGCAGCACGGCCGATCAGTTCGCCATTGATAAAGTTCGCAATCCGCCCGAACACCACGCCCAGCGGACCCGCAAAGACGATCAGGTCGAGCACATGTCGCATGGGCAGCGCATGCCGACGTGCGAATAACCAACTCGCGACAATCCCGCCGAGCATCCCGCCATGGCTCGCCATGCCGCCTTCGTTGATCGCCAGCACACCCCAGAACGGCAGGCCGGGGTAAAACGTCCACATCAGGTCCGGCCGATAGAACAGCACATAGCCCACCCGTCCGCCGACGATGATGCCGATCGCCACCGCGACCACCAGGTCACTCGTCTGCACTGGCTTCAACGGCGTGCTGCCGACGGTCAGCACCCGCCGAATCAACAGCCACGCAATCGCGAAGCCCGCCAGATAGGACAGCCCGTACCAGCGGATCGGTCCAAATGCTAACGGATCAAGATCATGCAGCCAGGCAGCAAGCGTAAAGTCCATCATCGTCTCAGTCCCCGTATCTCGTTAGCCGCGAAGCGCCAGCGGAGCGTCGTCCGCCTTACGACTTCGCTTCGCTTCGCCTCGTCTCCCGCTCCACGGCGTCCATCTTACGGCCGGCCGCCATCTCCTCCCGCACACGGATGCGAACCATGTGCAAATGCCGCTTCATGCTGTCCAGCTCATACTCCATCATCTCGATTTCCTGCTCGGTGGTCAGGCCTTCATCCGTCGCGCGGGCGACCGCCAATGCTTCGCGGTCGCGTTCGTCCTGCGCTTCCTGCATCGAGCTGAGGATCACGCCGATGACCAGGTTGAGCATGATGATCGTCCCCAGCAGCACGAAGCTGACGAAGTAGATCACCGCCACGAAGGGCATCGCGTAGGGGGTGGGCTCAAACGGCGGCGTGCCCTGCGGCGGGTAGACGTCCGACCCGTACATCTGCGTGTAAAGCACGTCCGTCCAGTCCTCCAGCGTCACCACGCGAAACAGCGTGATCATCGACGTCTGCAGGTCTGAAAAGTGAAACGGATCGTTCGCGCGGAACAGGAACACGCCCATCACCGCGTAAATGTAAAACAGCAGCAGCAACAGCAGGCCGACGTATCCCATGCTCGGCAATCCGCGCAGCAGACTGGAGACGATCAACTGCAATCGCGGGATCGCACTGATCAACCGCAACGTTCGCAGCACGCGGGCAAGGCGGAACACCGCCGCGTAAGGCCCCACCGCCGGGATGAAGCAAAGCGTCACGATCGTAAAGTCGAAACAGTTCCACGGGTCGTTGAAGTAGCGGTAGAACCGCCTGCCATGCGCCGCCATCTTCATCACCGCTTCGATCGCGAAGATCCAGATGATGATCCAGTCCAGCGTGATCAGCAGCCTGCCGTAACGCTCCATCAGATGCGGGTACGTCTCCAGCCCCACGATAACCGCCGCCGCGCCGATCATCAGAAGGATGAAGTTCTGGAACGCGGCGGAGTTGACGATGCTGTCGAGCCAACGCACGATCATGAGCAGATTGATTTCCAGGGTGGTAGGGGGGTTCGTGGATTCACGGCGGATCGCCACGGCAAGCGATATAACGTAGCGATTTCCACCGCTGACGACACCCCCCCCGTTCACGTGCCCGCAGACCTATTTCCCGCGACGTCGGCGGCTACGCGAACTCGACTTGCCCTTACTGCTTTGGCCGCTTTGGCCAGGCTCGGCCTGCTGTTTGGACTGCTGCTTGACCTTCTTCGTCGCTTCATGGGCCTTACGCGCGCCCGGCGACTGTCTGCGGGGCTTTTTCTTCGTCGATTTTTCGCCCGATTTCTCACCTGATTGCTTGCCCGACTGTTTGCCGCCGCCCTGGTCTTCGATGATCACCAGGTCCATCTGCCGACGTGCCAGGTCCACCTTCGCCACCCGCACTGTGAACTGATCGCCAATCGTGATCGCTCGGCCGGACCGCTGCGCCGTCAACGCTCCCGTGTTCGGGTTCATCTGCCAACGCTCGCCCTCCGGCCCCGGCAGGTCGGCGGCACGCACCAGTCCGTCCACCAGGTAACGGTTCAACTGCATGAACACCCCCATGCCCGTCACGCCCGTCACCGTCGCGGCGAAGTCTTCGCCAAGATGCTGCGTCAACAATTCCATCACCAGATAGCTTCGCAACTCGCGCTCCGCCTGCTCGCTGTTGCGCTCCGTGGTCGAGCAATGCTTGCCAAGGTTGTGCAGGCGATCTTCGTTGGGCACAAGATGCGAATCCATCACCGCCCGCGCAACCTGCTTGCGCTGCTTGGGCGACCCCACCCCCTTCTGCCCGTTGTCCGTCACCTTCAAATACGCATCCAGCCCGCGATGCACCACGAGGTCCGGGTATCGGCGAATCGGGCTGGTAAAGTGCGTGTAATGTTCGCTCGCCAGCGCGAAGTGGCCCACCAGGATCGGCGAGTACTCCGCCTTGCTCAGCGTTCGCAGCACCGCCAGATGCACCGCATGCTGCGCCGGCTTGCCGCGCACCTGTTCGAGTAACTGCTGCAACTCTTTCCGTGAGGGTTTCGCTGGGATGTTGAACCCCGCCACACGCGCGAAGTGTCGCAACTCGCCCACATCATGCGCGTCCGGGTCCGGGTGCACTCGGCGGATCATCGGCACGCCAAGCGAGTCGAACAGCCGCGCCGCCGCTTCGTTCGCCTCCACCATGAACATCTCGATCAGCGTATGCGTAAACGCGTCGTCCTCCGGCTGCGCATCGACCACACGCCCCGCCTCGTCAAAGACAAGCTCCACCTCAGGCAAGCCGAGCACGATCATGCCCTCGCTCATCCGACGCTTGCGGATTGTCTTCGCCAGCTCGTCCATCTGCTTCAGCGCCTGAATGATCGGCCGAGGGTACTTCGCCTCCGATCGCGTATGCTTCACCGCCTCGCGCAGATCGTCGTCGATCAACGCCTGCGCTTCGAGATACGTCAGCCGTTTGTCCGAGTGAATCACGCTGCGCGAAAACCGTTGCCCGACCACTCGCCCGTCCGCGTCGTAATAGATGAACGCACTTTTCGTAAACCGGTTCACACCGTCCTGCAGTGAGCATACGCCGTTGCTCAACAGCTCCGGCAGCATCGGGATCACCTTCCGCGGCAGGTAGGTGCTGTTGCCTCGCTCGTACGCTTCCTGATCCAGCGGCGAATCGAGACGCACGAAATGCGACACGTCCGCGATGTGCACGCCCAGCTCCCACACCGCCTCGTCGCCGGACTCGCCCCTTAAATGGCTCGCCTTCACCCCGCCTTCGATCTCATCCACCTTCCGCAGGCTGATCGCATCGTCAAAGTCCCGCGCGTCTGGCGGATCGATCGTCAACGTCAGCAAGCCCGTCAGGTCTTCGCGGTCGGTCGGCACGTCGTCGTCATGAAACTCCCGCGCCGCCGCCCGCGCGTTTTCCACGACAGCATCGTCGAACTTCTCCGCAAGCCCGTACGCGCGAATGACAGACAGCGTTTCGATTTCCGGCTCGCCCGATTCGCCGAGCACTTCCGTGATCACGCCTTCCGCCTTCTTGCCTGGGCGATCGGGGTACTCGATCAACTCGATGACGACCTTGTCGCCCAGTTTCGCGTTACTCGCGTGCGGGTCGCGGATGAGCACCGCGTCGTGCAACACGCGGCCGTCGACCTGCACGACAAACTGCTTACCATCTTTCTGCAGCGTGCCGACATATCGCTTGTCCGCCCGCTGGAGGATCTCGACGATCTGCCCGGTGTAAGGCGATTTGCCCGTCGCAGACCCACGGCGGGGCGAGTGGCGAACGCGGGCGCTGACGCGGTCGCCGGTCATCGCGTCCATGCTCGCGTTCGGCGGCACGAACAGGTCGCCGTGCTGCGTCAGCTCGTCCGGCACGATGAAGCCGAACCCACGCTCGTGCTTGCGGAAGATGCCCACCATCGTCTTGCCCGGCGGCGGCAGCAGCAGCGTCTCCGACGAGCCGGCGACCATCTGGCCCTCTTCGAGCAACTGGCGCACCGCTTCTTCGAAGGCCGGCTGCTCGTCTTCGGGGATGCTCAGGTCGCGTGCGAGTTCGTGGGCGGTACGTGGCTCGTATCGCTGGTCGGCAAGGTGCTCTAGGATGCGGCGGGCGAAGCGTTCGGGCATGATCGGATCAATCAACAGTCAATGAAAAAGGTCGGTCCGCCGGCTTCAACAGACGGACAGGGGTTAAAGTCACAACACAGCCAGGCGGTCGGTAGAGCAAAGCATAGGCCCCGAAAACGCCGATTTTCCAGCGTGGCCGCGTCCGGTCCCCCGTCCCGGCTGTCCTACGGACACGCCAGGCCACCTGCTGAAAACCGGCTCGGCCCCCGCCGACACGCCAATCCCATCCCGCTATGCTACACCGACCGGCCGAAATGCAACAGAAAGGACCACCCATGCCCAGCACCGAAGACATCCTCAAAGCCGCCCGCGAGCTTGGCGAAAAGATCAGCCAGCACGACGCCGCGAAGAAATTCCAGGACATCGTCACCCGCCTCCGCGACGATCAGGACGCTCAACGCCTGCTCAACGACTACAACCGCCACCTGCAGACCGTCAGCGAAAAAGAAATGAACCAGCAGCCGATCGAGGTTGAAGACAAGGCCCGGCTCAAAGAGCTCCAGACCAAGGTTGTCACCCACCCCGTCCTCCGCGACCTGCAGATCGCCCAGATGGACTACGTCGACCTCATGCGCCGCGTCGACGAAGCCATGACCGGCCAAACCCCCGACACCCCGCCCGCGCCCGGAGCCACCCCCGGAGCCACCCCCGGCGTCATGCCCGGCCAGGCGGGGCTGTAAGCGGCATCACGCACCCATCCTTTTCAGCGCCCCTCGCGCCGATCACTGACGGACGCGCACTCCCTCCACCTCGCGCCGCAGCGGGTGGCTTTGCGGATGCAACTCGCAATCGCGAAACAGCACGCCCGGCCCGTCCGCCTGAAACTGACGCGCCCCCTCGAAATCGTCACGAAACACCAACCGTTGATACGGCAGGGCCACCCGCTTGAACAAAACGTTCTCATGCCGGCTGTTGAGTTGCGACCACGGTGGCCCGCCGTTGGCCTGGTCGTTGATGTTCTCAAACGTCAGATCCACGAACGCGCAGTCGGTGAATGAACTTTGATGGTGGTCGAGGAAGATCGACTGCACCGCGTTGAGCCCGGTCGCATTGACGCCGGTGATGACGAGGTTTTCGTAGTGGCCGAAGAATTGCAGCACGTCGCTGTGAAATTCCAGCGCTTCGCCGTCGCTGCCGCCGACGCTTGCGCCGACGATCATCTGTGTGTTGGCCAGCGAGTCGCCGGAGATGTTCGTCGCGGTGACGTTGCGGGCGTAGGTCAGCCCCACGAAGCCGTAGAGCATATCCTCGACGGCGGAGTTGGTGACGTAGCGATGGCCGGTCTCGGCGCGGATCGGGTAAAGCTGCTGCCGTCGGCCAGGTGCGTCGTCGCGGTGGATCACCGGGCCGTGGCGGTCGAACCAGCGGACGTCGTCGAACCAGATCGCGTGTCCTTGCCCGTCGCGCGAGCCGTCGAGGTAGATCTGCACGATCGTGCCGAAGTCGAAGCTGACGTTTTGCCACTTCGATCGATTCAACCGCATCCGCGCATCGGATCGCTCCGCCCGGCCGAGCACAATCTCCTCACGGTCAAGACTGTCGTCGCCACGGATGGTCAGCCACCGCGACGTGCCAACGCTGACCGGGCCATGTGGATCGTGGCCGGTGGGGTAGTTGGGCAATTCGTAGAAGCCCGGCTCGATGATCGTGACGACGCCATAGTCGGCGTGCCCGGCGTCGCGCAGCTTACGCAAGGCAAGGCCGATCGACCGCATCGGCTCGTCGCGTGTGCCGCTATTGTCATCATCGCCCGACACCGCGACGAACAGCTCATGGCGCTCGACGCCGTCCGGGTAGGCATAGAGCACCATGCTGTGCACGCCGGTGTTGAGGCCGTCGTAGTTGCGATTGATCTCGCCCTGGAGCACGCGCGGGTAGCCGGTCGTGGGGTAGACGATGGCTCGGACCTCGACGGTGTCGCCTTGCTCGAAGTCGGCGGGGTCGAGTTGGACCCAGTATTCGTCAACGCCGGTGTGCGGGTTCAGCGATGTTTCGTCGACCGCCACCCACGCGCCGCCGTTGGCGCTGAACTCGACGCGGTCGATGCCGATCATGTGATACGCCAGCACGCCCACGCCGATTGGCTGATCGAATATCGGCCACGGCACGAGGTTCCAGCGGGCGATCGCCTTGGCATCCGCACCGAAGCCTGAGCCGACGTGGTCTGGCTGATCCGTCTCGCCCTCGAAGCCCTCGCCGGGCGGCAGCGTCGGCGCGTCGGTCGCAGGCACATCAGGCGGCGTCGGCTGGGCATCAGAGCCAGCACCGCCGCCGGCCACGCGCACCAACTCGGCTCGATAGTCCGCCAGCAGCCCGCGCGCCAGCTCCAGCGCACGGTACGCCGACAGCGATCGGCGGTGCAGCTCATCGCTGCCCGGCAGCTGCGCGTGATAGTGCGCCGTCCGCCGCTGGTCGACGTCCGCCACCACTCGGCGAAGGTCGCCCAGTGTCTCATCAATCGATCGGTCAAACACGGCCGGCACACCGGCAAACGCCGGCGAAACAATCAGCACGTACAACAGGGTCGCCATCCATCGCATGCGGGGTCCTTTCAGTTTAAAGACATGTCGCTCTCGGCCGCCGCGTCAACCCGGTGCGGGGCCCGATCATACCGCGCGCGCACCAACGCACCGGACCCGCGCGATCGGCGGGTCGGCTCTGGTACCATGTCGCCATGCCGATCCGTAAGCTGCCGCCACTGCTGGTCAACCAGATCGCCGCCGGCGAGGTCATCGAACGCCCCGCCTCGGTCGTCAAAGAGCTGGTCGAAAACAGCCTCGACGCCGGCGCAACGCGCATCGACGTGACTGTCGACGACGGCGGGCGCGAGCTGATCCGCATCGCCGACGACGGCAACGGCATCCCCGCGGACGAGTTGCCGTTGGCCCTCGCGGCCCACGCGACGAGCAAGCTGCACTCGGCCGAGCAACTGGCCGCCATCGACACGCTGGGCTTTCGCGGCGAGGCGCTCGCGTCGATCGCCAGTGTCAGCCGTATGCGCATCACCACCCGCGCCCGCGACGAGCAGGGCCAACTCGCCGAGGCCGCCGCAACCATCGAAGCCAGCGGCGACCAGCTCAGCGACCCCGCTCCCGCCGCCGGTGCGCCGGGGACAACCATCGAAATCCGCGACCTGTTTTTCAATACGCCCGCCCGCCGCAAGTTCCTGCGTACCGCCTCGACCGAGTTCGGCCACATCAACGAGCTGATCCAACGCCTCGCGATGGTGCATCACGCGGTCGCCTTCAGCCTGACCCACAACGGCCGCAAGTCGCTCGACCTGTCCGCCGAGCGCGAACGCGCCCGGCGATGCGTCGCAGTGCTCGGCAAAGACCTCGAAGAGGGCTTGCTCGCCTTCGAGCACGTCGACACGCCCGAGCGCGGCGGCATGCAGGTGTGGGGCCTGGCCGGCATGCCCTCGCTCGCCCGCGCGACGGGCAAGTTTCAATACCTCTGCGTCAACGGCCGACCCGTGCGCGACCGCCAGCTCACCCATGCCGTGCGCGAAGCCTATCGCGGACTCGTCCCGCCGGACCGCCACCCCGTTGCGGTGGTGTTCGTGCACATGGACCCGGCCGAGGTGGACGTGAACGTGCACCCGGCCAAGGCAGAGGTCCGCTTCCGCAACCCCAGTGCCGTGCACGGCCTCGTGCTCGCCGCGATCCGACAACGCCTGCTCGCTGCCGACCTCACCCCCAGCGCCCGCATGGCTGAGCGATCGTCGCCGTTCAACCTTCGCCCCTCAGCCGAGCCATCCCAGCCCTCACTGCTCGACACGCCAACACAAGACCAGACGCTCCCCCAAACCGACGCCCCCTCATTTAGCCGCGGGCCTTGGCCCGCGCGCTCCCCCACCGACATCAGCTCGCCCACGCCCGCCGGCCAGCCCACCGACCGACCGCAGCCCCACCCCAGTGGCGCCGGCGGGTTGTCCAGCGATGAGTTCGTCAATTATTTCCGTCGCATGGACCCAACGCAAAAAGGTTTCGTCTACCAGCAGGTGAAGCAGGCACTGGCCGAGGAGTCGCCCAACGCCTTCGCGAACGACGCCGACGACGCAAACGATGCCTCCCCCAAGCCCCAAGCCTCAAGCCTCAAGCCCATCAACATCCTCCAGGTGCACGAAAGCTACGTCGTCACGCAGGACGACGAAGGCCTGCTCATCGTCGACCAGCACGCGCTGCACGAGCGGGTGATGTTCGAGCAGCTTCGCCAGCGCGTGCTCGGGGAAGGGCGCATCCTTGAAAGCCAGCGCATGCTCATGCCGGCCGTGCTCCGGGCGAGCGCGAAACGGCAGGCGCTGCTGGAAGAGCTTGGCCCGCTGCTGGCCCGCATCGGCGTGGAGGTGGAGCCGATGGGCTCGAACGCGGTGGGCGTGCAGGCGTTTCCGTCGTTTTTGTTTGATCGTGGTGTCGAGCCGATCGAGTTTCTCGACGAGCTGCTCGACAAGGCGGAAGAAGGCGAAATCGAAGTCAGTGGCGCGACGGTGGACGAAGGCGTGCTGCACGAAGTGCTCGACATGATGGCGTGCAAGGCGGCAGTGAAGGCGGGCGACCGCATGAGCGAAGCCGAGCTTGAATCGCTGCTGCAGCAGCGCGATCGCATCGAGCGGTCGAGCAACTGCCCCCACGGCCGACCGACCACGCTCCGCCTGAGCCTCCGCGACCTCGCGAAACAGTTCGGCCGTAGTGGGTAGCACAGGGGTTTAACGCCAAGACGCCAAGACGCCAAGTCGCCAGGACGCCAAGGAAAAGGCAAAGAAGCGAAAAGCTTCATAACAGAGACATATGGGAAGATAAAAAGTTTTCTTTCAGCCGTACTCTGTGCCTCGGTGTCTCTAGGGTTTAGCCGGTCTTTTTCTTCTTGGCGTCTTGGCGTCTTGGCGACTTGGCGTAATACTCTCCGCTACCCCGCGAAACGCTTTGACTTACTGCATCATCCCTTCTAGCGTTCTTTGCCGCGATCTTCTTGCCGGGAACCGATCATGACCAGCCATCCCACGCCCGCCACGCTTGGCCAACTCAAGCAGACGCCATATCGCTATCGCAGCGTCAAGCAGGAACTGCGCGAAAACCTCGTCCGCCGACTCCAGTCCGGCGACGACGTCTTCCCCGGTATCCTCGGCTACAAGCACACCGTGCAGCCGCAGGTCGTCCACGCCATCCTCTCCCGACATGACATGCTCTTCCTCGGCCTGCGCGGACAAGCCAAGACGCGCATGCTCCGACTGCTGCCCGATCTGCTCGACGAATGGCTGCCGATCATCGACGGCATCGAAATCCCCGACGACCCGATCCAGCCTATGACCAGCATGGGCAAACGCCTCATCCGCGAGCAAGGCGACGACACGCCCGTCCGCTGGCTGCACCGCAGCGACCGCTATCACGAAAAGCTCGCCACGCCCGACGTGACCATCGCTGACCTCATCGGCGAAATCGACATCGTCAAGCACGCTGAGGGCCGCTACCTCTCCGACGAGAGCACGATGCACTTCGGCCTGATCCCGCGCACCAACCGCGGCATCTTCGCCGTCAACGAACTGCCCGACCTCTCGCCCCGCATTCAGGTCGGCCTGTTCAACGTTCTCGAAGAACGCGACGTGCAGATCCGTGGCTACCCCGTCCGCCTGAACCTCGACGTCTGCCTCGTCTTCAGCGCCAACCCCGAAGACTACACCAACCGCGGCCGTATCGTCACGCCCCTGAAAGACCGCATCGGCAGCGTCATCCGCACCCACTACCCGCACACCACCGACGAGGCCATGCAGATCACGCGCGGCAACGCCTGGCTGCAACGCGAAAACGAGCCCGACGAAGCCGCCGCCCTGCCCAAGGTCGACGTGCCCGACCTCATGCTCCGCATCGTTGAGGAAGCCGTCGCCCAGGCGCGCAAGAGCCCGCACATCAACCAGGCCTCGGGCGTCAGCGTGCGGACGAGCATTGCCTGCATTGAAAACCTCGTCAGTTCCGCCGAGCGCCGCGGGCTGATCACCGGCGAGCCCCGCGTCGTCCCGCGCGTCTGCGATCTCCAGCACATCCTCGCCAGCACGCGCGGCAAGATCGAGCTCATGCTCGCAGACGATGGCGACGCCACCGAGGACAAGCTTGTCACCTCCCTCGTCGGTGAAGCGGTCAAAGCCATCTTCGATCAGGTCGCCGACGTCGACGAATACGAAGCCATCGTCGAGCCGTTCGAGGAAGGCCTCAAGCTTACCGTCGGCGACGAAGTCTCCGCAGCCGAGCAGATCGCGAGCATGAAGCACGTCAAAGGTCTGCTCCCCGCGACGACCAAGCTGGCCAAGAAGCTCGGCCTCGATGAAAAGGACGAGCAACTGCTCGCCTGCGCCGGCGAGTTTCTGCTCGAAGCGCTCTACGTGCACAACCGCCTGAGCAAGCACGGCGGCCCGGGCGAAAGCCGATACAGCCGATGACCCAGCCGCCGCCCGCTACGCAGTATCGCACCACACGGCCGCGCTTTTTTGCTCGCCCGAACCGGCTGCCCTGCCTATGCTGATGAAGCGGTCGGCCGTCGCCCTCCGTCATCACAACCCCGAAGGGCAGCCGCCATGCTTATTACCGTCCTACTGATCGTCCTGGCCATTCTGCTCCCCCCGGTGGCCGCATTTTTGATGGTGGGCTTCGGCCTGCACTTCTGGCTGAACATCCTGCTAACGCTGCTGTTCATCATCCCCGGCGAAATCCACGCCATCTACCTCGTTGTCACCCGCCACGGCGGCCAGGCCAAGCCCTGACCCTCGCCACGCCGGGCCCAGCCCCCGCGCGACGCCGGTTCCGTCCTGTTTGACAGCCCCGCTGCAACAGGTATTTTCAATCAAACCCAGCACGGAGGTCGTCGGTCGCCCACCCCCGCTCATGTCGGCGTAGGGCGATGTCTGGAGGGACGTGCTGCACGGTGAGCGGGAGCTCAAAACCGTGTGGTGCTCCCGACCAAACTTTCTTGACGAAAGGACGATCCTCCCATGCCAGAACAGCCTAAACGCATCCTCCTCACCACCACGTCCTACCAGGACACGCCCGGCAAGCATCACGAGCTGCTCAAACAGTCGGGCCACGAAGTCGTCCGCGCCCGCGGACCGCTGCCCGAAAATGAAATGCTCAAACTGGTGACCTCCGACGGCGGCTTCGACGGCCTGCTGCACGGCGACGACGCCATCACCCGCAAGGTCATCGAAGCCGCGCTGCCCCGACTGCAATGCCTCTCCAAATACGGCATCGGCCTCGACTCGGTCGACGTCACCGCCGCGACCGACCTGAAAGTGCCCGTGCTCTTCACCCCGGGCGTCAACCACACGACCGTCGCCGAGCACACCTTCGGGCTGATGATCGCCCTCGCCAAGCATTTCATCCCCGAAGTCAACCACGTCAAAGCGGGCAACTGGAAGCGCATCACCGGCAGCGAACTGGCGAACAAGACGATCGCCATCCTCGGCCTCGGCCGGATCGGCAAGGAAGTCGCCAAGCGCGCCCGCGCGTTCGATATGAACGTCATCGCCTACGACGTGTACTGGGACGAGGAATTCGTCAAGCAGTACGACGTTCGCAAGTGTGACACCGCCGACCAGGCCGCCCGCGAGGCCGACGTCGTCAGCATGCACATGAACCTCACCGAAGAAAACCGCCACTTCATCAACAAAGACCGCATCGCCACGATGAAAGACGGCGCGATGATCATCAACTGCTCGCGCGGCGGACTGGTCAACGAAGCCGACGTCGCCGAGGCGTGCAAGTCCGGCAAGCTGCTCGGCTACGGCACGGACGTGCTCGACAAGGAACCGATGCAGACGCCGCATCCGTTCCAGACCATCGACAACATCATCGTCACCCCGCACATCGGCTCGCGCACGTTTGAAAGCGTCGAACGCCAGGCGGTCATGGCGACCGAAAACCTGCTCCGCCTGCTCAACGGTGAAAAGCCGCTTGCGCAAGCAAATCAGTTTTAAACATCGATTTCGATACGCCCATTTAGCCGCGGGCCTTGGCCCGCGATCTTCGGCAAACCACCATACAACCCAGCGCGGGGCAAGCCCCGCGGCTAAATTTCAGAGGAAGAAAACATCATGGCAAACGCAGACATCGGACTCATCGGCCTGGCCGTCATGGGCCAGAACCTCGTGCTCAACATTGCGGACCACGGCTACAACGTCGCCGTCTACAACCGCACCACCGCGAAGATGACCGACTTCATCGAGCGGGCCCAAAAAGAAGAGCCCAGCCGTGATCGACTCATCGGCTGCGAAAAGCTCGAAGACTTCGTCAAGGCCATCAAGCGCCCGCGCAAGATCATCATCCTCGTCCAGGCCGGCAAGCCCACCGACGCGGTGATCGACGGCCTCGTGCCGCTGCTGGAAAAAGGCGACATTATCGTCGACGGCGGCAACGCGCTGTGGACCGATACCATCCGCCGTGAAAAAGACCTCAAAGCCAAGGGCCTCTACTTCATCGGCTCGGGCGTGTCCGGTGGCGAAGTGGGCGCACGCTTCGGCCCGTCCATGATGCCCGGCGGCGACCCGGAAGCCTGGCAACACCTCGAACCGATCTGGAAAGCCGTCTCCGCCAAGGTCGACCCCGAATCGGGCAAGCCTTACGAAGACTACCAGCCCGGCAAGCCGATCACCGAAGGCGAGCCCTGCACCGCCCACATCGGCGCCAACGGCGCGGGCCATTACGTCAAGATGGTGCACAACGGCATCGAATACATCGACATGCAGCTGATCTGCGAAGCCTACCAGCTCATGAAGACGCTGCTGGGCCTCGACGCCGGCGAGATGAGCGAAGTGTTCGGCAGCTGGAACGAAGGCGACCTCGACTCGTTCCTCATCGAAATCACCACCGACATTCTCCAGCAGCGCGACCCGGCCGACCCGAGCAAGTTCCTCGTCGACGCGGTGCTCGACACCGCTGGGCAAAAGGGCACGGGCAAGTGGACGTCCACCAACGCGCTGGACATGGGCATCCCCGCCAACGCGATCGCCGAGGCCGTGTTCGCCCGCTGCCTCTCGGCGTTGAAGGAAGAACGCGTCGGCGCGTCGAAGGTCCTGCAAGGCCCGGCCCCGGAATACAAGGATGACAAGAAAGAGCTGATCGACGCGATCCGCGACGCCCTCTACTGCTCCAAGATCTGCGCCTACGCCCAGGGCTTCCAGCTCATGCGCGAAGCTCAGAAGGAATACGACTGGAAGCTGGACTTCGGCCACATCGCCAAGATCTGGCGCGGCGGCTGCATCATCCGTGCCCGCTTCCTCCAGAAAATCACCGACGCGTACGCCCGCGACCCGAAGCTGGTCAACCTCATGCTCGACCCGTACTTCAAAGACGCGCTGCACAACGCCCAGGCCAACTGGCGAAAGGTCGTCGCCATCGCCGCGACCAATGGTGTCTCGGCCCCGGCGTTCATGTCGGCGCTGGCCTACTACGACGGCTACCGCAGCGACCGCCTGCCCGCCAACCTGCTCCAGGCCCAGCGCGATTACTTCGGCGCTCACACCTTCGAGCGCGTCGACCAGCCACGCGGCAAGTTCTTCCACGTTGACTGGCCCGACAAGGCTCGCCCGCAGGTCGAAGCGTAAGCTTCACTGACATTGTCACGCCACAAATAAAGCCCACGGATGGCCATCCGTGGGCTTTATTATTTGTTAAACGGTGATCTTTTGATCTTTCCCAGCGATCGCCTTACGCCGTGAGAGCGACCGCCTCGGCGGACTCCACCGGCTCGGTGATCAGCTTCGCGAGGTACTCCGGCTCGTTGCGGGCGGTCCACATCTTGAACGTTTCGTCCTCATCAACGCGGTCAGCCATGTACGCATCGACCAGCGCTTTGAGGGCGAGGTGGATCTTGTCGCCTTCGACCTTCTTCGCGATGACTTCGCCGAACTGCGGCGTTTCGCCGAGCGTCGCGCCGAGCAGCACGTTGTAGCCGTCGACCTTGAGCGGCTTGCCGTTCTCATCCTTTTCGCCCTTGATCACCACCGGAATGCCGGTGAGGCCGATGTCGGCGATCTGGTATTGCGAGCACGCGTTCGGGCAGCCGGTGAACGAGATCATGATCGGTACGTCGATCTCCGTATTCTCCTCCAGCCACTTGAGCACTCGGCCGGCGCGGTGCTTGGTTTCCACCACCGCCAGGTTGCAGAACTCGCTGCCCGTGCAACTCACCAGACTGTCGCGCAGCGAGTGCGCCACGGGCGGCAGGCCGACGTTGTCGAGTTCTTTGGTCAGCTTCTCGACGTTGGCTTCGGGGATGTCGAGGAAGATGACGTTTTGCTTGCTGGTGAGGCGGATGCGTTTTTCGCCTTCGCCGTATTGCTCAGCGAGGCGGGCAATGTCCGTCATGTTCTTCGCCGTCCATCGGCCGCGCTCGATGGGCACGCCGACGTAGTAGTTGCCATCCTTCTGCTTGCCGATGCCCATGTGGTCGCTGTGCACGGCAGGGGGGTGCTGGAGGCTGTCGTCATGCTCCAGTTTGTAGCCGAGGATTTCTTCGACCTTGTCGCGGGTCCACTGCCAGCCCTGGTCAGCGACGAGGAACTTGAGTCGGGCGCGGGTGCGTTTTTCGCGGTAGCCGTGGTCTCGGAAGAGGGCGCAGACGGCTTTGGCGACTTCGACGACCTGTTCGGGCTTGACGAAGACGCGCAGCGGTTGGCCGTAGTGTGGGGTGGACGAGAGTCCGCCGCCGACGAGCAGGCCGTAGCCGACTTCGCCGTTTTCGCGCTTGACGCCGTAGAACCCGAAGTCGTTGATCTGGGGCTGGTGGCAGTGGAGCTTGCAGCCGCCGATCGAGGGCTTGAACTTGCGTGGCAGGTTCGAGAACTCGGTTTTCCCTTCGACGAAGGCGTTCTGGATATCAACGGCGTGTTGTGCCGAGTCGATGATTTCGTCTTCGAGCACGCCGGCGAGCGGGCAGCCGACGATGTTCCGTGGGACGTCGCCGCAGGCGAACTGGCTGGTCATGCCGATGGCCCAGAGCTTTTCGAAGATGGGCTTGAGGTCTTCGGTGGTGAGCCAGTGCAGCTGAATGGTCTGGCGGGTGGTGATATCGCCGAAGCCGCGGGCGTACTTGTCGGTCAGCTCGGCGATGGCGTTCAGCTCGGCGGGGTTGAGCTGTCCACCGGGGATTTTGATGCGGAGCATGAAGTGGCCGACGTTGGGCTTCTGGCGGTAGACGCCCCACCACTTGAAGCGGTTGGCGACGTCGTCTTCGCTGATGGCGTCGTAGTCGCCGGCTTCGGAGTGGGCGATGAGGTCTTTGAGGACGTCATAGCCGTCTTTGGCTTTTTTGAGCTCTTCGACCTTGTTGACACGTTTGACGGTGGCCATGGGGACCTCGCTTTGTTGCGATTTCGACACCCGCGTCGGCTGCGTCTGGACGTCAGCGACGGGTGCGTGGGGCTGATGTTGCGGTTGCGTTGAGACTCGATCTCAACAGAAGGCATCGCGCAATGCTGAATATGCCACTATAGCGGCTGGGGCGGCGGATAGGCAAGGGGTGGTCGCGGGAGACGTGGGGGGAGGGGGGTGGGGCTTGGGGGAGGTGTCCCGAAAGGCAGAGCGACTCAAGCCTCAAGCCCCATCCGCGTCCGCTTCGCCCGCGAGGGCTTCGATGCGCTCGCGGGGGCTGCCGATGGCGGTTAGGCGGAGGCCGAAGTTTTCGCCGATTTTCACCGCATTGCCCGTCCCGATCGGCTTGGTGGTCACCAGCAGGTCCAGCTCCTCGTCGGCGTGCTTGTCCAGCTCGACGATCGCGCCGGGCCCGAGGGCGAGCACGTCGCTGAGTGACAGCTTCCGGTGGCCGATGCGGACAATCACCGGCACGCGAAGCTTGAGGATGGTCTGAACGTCAGGCTTGCTCACAATTCACCTTATCGGCACGGCGACGCGGTCGGCTGCAACAGCGGATGAATGTCACGGCGGCGATTTACGTCAGGTCACTGATTTACGCCAAGTCGCCAAGCCGCCAAGACGCCAGGAAGAAAAAGACAGAAGGCAGATAAATAGAAACCGCAGATTGACGCAGATGAACGCGGAGGGGAGAAAATTTCAACTCTTATCCGCGCACATCTGCGTTCATCCGCGATTTCAAACCTCTTCCTCCTGCCTTGTCTTTGGCATCTTGGCGTCTTGGCGTTAGTTCCCAAGACCGTCAGCCACGCTCATCCGCGGCCCCCGCCGCTTTGCCGAACGCTTTTTCCGCGAGGTCGACCGCTTTGGCCAGCGCCGCCGCCTTGTTGACCGTCTCCTGGTGTTCGGCGTCCGGGTCGCTGTCCGCGACGATGCCGCCGCCGGCTTGCAGGTGCACCCGCCACGCGCCGTCGACCTTGCCTGGCAGCACGACCATCGTTCGCAGCGCGATGGCCATATCCATATTCCCCGCGAAGTCGGCGTAGCCCACCGCGCCGGCGTAGGGGCCACGCTTCCACGGCTCCAACTCATCAATAATCTGCATCGCCCGCACCTTCGGCGCACCGCTCACCGTGCCCACCGGCAGGCTCACCTGCAACGCATCCCAGCAACTGAGTCCTTCGCGAAGCCTGCCTGTCACCGTGCTCGAAAGATGCATCACATGGCTGTACCGCTCAACCGCCATCACCTCCGGCAGCTTCACCGAGCCGGGCTCACACACCCGCCCCACATCGTTCCGCCCGAGGTCGACGAGCATGATGTGCTCCGCCCGGTCCTTCGGATCGTCGACCAGCTCGCGCTCCATCGCTGCGTCTTCCGCCGCGTCGCGCCCGCGACGGCGCGTGCCCGCCAGCGGCCGATTCGTCACTTCCCGCCCGTCCACCCGGCAGAGAATCTCCGGGCTCGACCCCACGAGCATGCCGCCTTCGATCTGAAGGTAGAACATGTAAGGCGACGGGTTCACCACGCGCAGCGCCCGGTACACGTCAAACGGGTCGGCCGACGTCGCCAACTCGAACCGCTGACTGGGCACGACCTGGAAGATATCGCCCGCCGCGACGTATTCCTTCGCCTTGAGCACGGCCTGCTGGTAGCCGCCTTCGCCCATCGTGCTCACGGGCAACGTCGGCGGCGGCGCTGCGAGGTCAACATGACCGGTGGGCAACTCGCCTTCGCTGTCTTGTGAGGGGTCGGCCTCCGCGGCGGCCTTCTGTCGGCGGGGCGTGACCAGGCAGTGCACCAGCGCATCAAGCTGTTTTTCGCCCGCTGCGTACGCAGCTTCGAGCGAGTCGTGTTCGTCGGTGAGCACGTGCGTGATAACCAGCAGCGTCTTTTGCACGTGGTCGAACGCGATCACGTCGTGGTAGAGCTGAAAGTGCATGTCCGGCAGACCGCGGTCGTCGGCGGGCGGCGAAGGTAGCTTTTCGCCTTCGAGATAGCGGACCGTGTCGTAGCCGGCGTAGCCCACCCAGCCGCCGGTGAAATCGGGCAGGCCCGGCACGCGGGCGAGCGTCCAGTCGCGGGTCAGGCGGTCCATTTCGCGCAATGGGTCCGCCGAGTCGTACTGCTTGTTGCGGCTCGGCTGACGGTGATCGCGATAGGTGACGCGTTTGTCGTGGGCGAGCAACTCGGCAATGGGGCGAGCGCCGAGGTAGCTGTAGCGAGCGGAGTGCTCGCCGCCCACGACGGATTCGAGCAGGAAGCTGGGCGCGTGGCGGTCATCGCCGGAGACGAACCGCCGGTACGCCAGCACGGGCGAAAGCTGGTCGGCGAACAGTCGGCGATAGACGGGCACGAGGTTGCCCCCACCTTCGTCGGCCGACGAAGACGCGAGTCGCTTGAAGCTCTGAAAATCGGGAAGGCTGCGGGGCATGAGGGTCGAATTTGGAATTTCGGATTTCGGATTTGGAATTTGCCGGATGGGACGAACAGGCGTGGTGGTACGTTCACAGCCAGATTCGAAATCCGAAATTCCAAATTCGAAATTCCAAACTCACTCCAGGGGTTCGGATTCGATGGAGGCTGCTTCGCCTCGCTGTTTTTTCTCGACGTATTTTTTGACCCATGTTTCCCAGCTTTTGCCTGCTGCGGGGTCGCGGCCGGTGAATTCGAGGCTGGCGATCTCGTCGCAGGCGACTTCCATCCGCTCGCCGGGCTTGTCCTCGGGCATGAGGCGGACGATGGCCTTGCCCGCCTTCGTTCGGCGGTCGAACACGTAGCCGACGTACGTCTGGCCGGCGTGGGTCTGGATCGTGACATCGCCGCGGTAGTCGACGGCCTCGGCCATCGCCGCGTCGCGCTGCTCGGCGGAACTGAGGGCGAAGGCGCGCCCTTCCAGCGATTTTCCGCCATCTTCGGGTTTGGGTGACTCGCTCATGGGCGATAGTCTATAGGAACCGGTTTCTGGTTTCTCGTTTCTGGTTTTTCATTCCGGCCGACCAGAAACCAGAAATGAAAAACCTCGGACGCCCGGCCTCCGTATGGACCTTCAATATGAACATTGACACCTTCCTCGCGCATTACCACATCAAAGAGAACCCGTTCGGCGCTGAAGAGGCTCGGCATGACCCGGTCTTCGAACGGCTGGCGGAGACGGCGGCGAAGCACCCGGACTTTCCCAAGATCCTCGGCCGGGTGGATCGGCCCGGCACGGCGGTCGCGTTCGGCGAAAAAGGCAGCGGCAAGACCGCCATGCGCCTGCTCATCGGCCGAAACGTCGACGAACACAATCGCAAGGAGCCCGAGTCGCGCGTCCTCGTCGTGCCTTACGACGACTTCAACCCCGTGATCGACAACCTCGTCCGCCAGACCGGCCGGGACGAGGCGGAGGCGCTGGCGAACATTCGCCTGGCGGACCACCAGGATGCGATCCTCTCGCTGGCGGTCACGCAACTCAACGACTCGTTGCTGGGTGAAGCCACGCGTGACGAAGAGCCGGTGCACCTGCCCAACAGCGATCCGCGTGAGCTGAAAAAATTTATCCGCAAGCTCCCGCCGCAGACGCGGACCGATTGGGGTTTGCTGTCCGCGTTGTACGACGAGCCGCGTGCGGGCACGTTGAGCGGGCGTTGGCAGAAAGTGCGTACGAAGCTTCGGCTGGGCGGCGGGCTGCCGATGGGCCTGCCGTTGCACGCCGCGGGCGTCGCGGCGGTGGTGGCGGTGGCGTTGGGGGTGTGGATGGCTGTCGAGCCGACGACGCCGAACTGGCTGCCGATCGCGGTGGGGGTGGCGATCGCGGCGGCGGTGCTGCTGGGCGGCTACTGGTTGTGGCGGCATAGCCAGTCGTGGTTTTTGGCGCGCCAGGTTCGGCAGGACATGCCATCGGTGCGTCGGACCGCCGGCGAGCTGCGGCAGATGTTCGCGGACCTGGGGACGGGCGTCGTATCGCGTCAGCCGCTGCCTCGGCCGGAGGGGGCGACGGATGTGCGGTATCAGATGACGCGTCGGCTGCTGGACGTGCTGGGCGAGCTGAATTACGTGGGCATCATCGTGCTGATCGACCGTGTGGACGAGCCGAGCGCGATCAGCGGCAACCCCGACCGGATGAAGGCGTTGATCTGGCCGACGTTTGACAACAAGTTCCTCCAGCAGGAGCGGGTGGGCATCAAGCTGCTGCTGCCGATTGAGCTGAGGCATATTCTGCATCGCGAGACGGCGGCCTTTTTCCAGGAGGCCCGGCTGGACAAGCAGAACCTGGTCGATCGCCTGACGTGGTCGGGAGCAACTTTGTATGACCTGTGCTCGACGCGTTTGCGTGCATGTCGGCCGGACGACGCTGGGCCGATTTCGCTGACCGACCTGTTCGCCGACGATGTGACCAGTGAGATGCTGGTGGATGCGTTGGATCAGATGCACCAGCCGCGCGATGCGTTCAAGTTCATGTACTCGGTGTTGCAGGAGCACTGCCGAACCGTGCCGGAGGACGAGGCGAACTATGAGGTTCCGCGTTTGACACTGGAATCGGTTCGTCGATCGCAGTCGCAGCGCGTGCAGGAGTTGTATCGCGGCTTGACGCCTGCTTGATTGGGTTGCCCGATCAATTTGCGACGTATTTGACCGTCACGAAACAATCATACACCTCATGCCCCATAGCCCCACGCGGGAGCGTGGGGTTTGGTGCATTATGGCGCGAACCCTCCGCTTCCGCGGAGGGCTATTGCCCTTGACATCGTGGCTTCATGTCCGATCCGTATCACATGCCCGATAATGGCGTGGCTTTCCATACGCATAGCGGCGTTTTTTCACCGGCGGGTCGGTTCAGGCGACACAACACACGTTTTGTGGACGTAAATCGATCGGCGGTCCGATGAAAGAGGTCGAAGCGATTTGATGACCCGATCGCCTGCTATGCATCTTTAACGGTCTGGCAAAGCGACTCGGGTTTTCGTTCAAAGTTGCGTCAAACTTAAGAGGTGGCCCCGGACCGTCGCGTGGGCGGTCGGCAAGGGCGCACCTGTAGGGTTCCGCTTTAGTATCGAACAAGGAGTCTCGAAATGGTACACGGACGAAATTGGACCGGGATGAACCTGGTCGCAGGTGCACTGGTGACGGCCGGCCTGGTTGCCAGCCCCGCAATGGCGCAGGACGTGCCCGCAATCAATCAGGGCAATGTGAGCTTGGAAATCGGCGCCGACGTGGCGAGCGAATACATCTTCCGCGGCGTGACGAAGCAGAACAAGGGCTTCATCTTCCAGCCTTACGCCACGGTCGGCGTGGCCATGCCGGAGTTTGCCGGTATCGAGTCGGAAGTTTACTTCGGCACGTGGAACAGCTTCCACGATCGCGGCCAGAAGTGGTTCCAGGCAGACTTCTTCATCGGCGCTGCCGCGGAAGTTTACGAAGGCCTGGTGATCGACGCCGCTTACGTGACGCGACGGGACCCGGCGGCTGACGCCTCGCTGACTTCGGAAGTCAACATCGGCGTCTCGTACGACGAAAGTGAACTGACCGAGCCTTACGGCATGCCCGCCCTCAACCCGTTCGCGCTGGTCGCGATCGAAACGCAGGGTGGCCTGTATGGCGCCAACCGCGGTGTGTTCCTCGAACTCGGCGTTGAGCCGTCATTCGAACTGACCCCCGAGGAATCGGACTACCCGATCACCCTCAGCGTGCCCACGACCGTTGGTGTGAACGTGCATCGTTACCATCAGGTTGAAGGCAACGCGGACCACGCGTTCAGCTACTTCAACGTCGGTGCCCGCGTCGGCATGCCGCTGCGGTTCATCCCGCGTGAGTATGGCCAGTGGTCCGCCAGCGCTGGTGTGCACGCTCAGTGGTCCGGCCGAAACGTTCGCGCTCTGAACCAGATGGGCGGCTTCGGTGGCGACGTGTTCAACACGTACGGCACGATCGGCGTCAGCATGACCTACTGATTCGATTGATGAAAAACTTCGCCCACCCGACCCACGTGAAAACCTGGGTCATGCCGGCGAAGCGAATATCTGAAAAGGCCCGATCGCATACGCGGTCGGGCCTTTTTTCGTGATGTGATGTGGGGCCGTGTCGCGGGCAATTCGGCTATGCCGTTTAGCGCATTCCCCGTCCACCCGCCAGCTGTCGAACGACGCGAAAATCAAATGTGGATCGCACGATCGTCGACCGCCATCGCCGCCTCGCGCACCGCCTCGGCGAGCGTCGGGTGTGCGTGGCAGGCCATGACCAGATCTTCCGACGATGCGCCGAACGTCATCGCAGTGGCGCACTCGGCGATCAGGTCGCCTGCCCGCGGGCCGAGGATGTGCACGCCCAGCACGCGGTCGGTCTTTTCGTCCGCGAGAATCTTCACCATGCCGTCGGTCTGCTCCAGCGAGCGCGCCCGGCCGTTGGCCATGAACGGGAACGTGCCCTTGCGGTACGCGACCCCCTGTTGCTTGAGTTGCTCTTCCGTTCGGCCGACCGAAGCGATCTCCGGATGCGTGTAGACCACGGCGGGGATGGCGTTGTAGTCGACATGCCCCCGGCCGAGCACGATCTTCTCCACACACGCGACGCCTTCGTCCTCGGCTTTGTGTGCGAGCATCGCCCCGGCGACGACGTCGCCTACCGCGTACACGTTGGCAACGCTGGTCTTGAAGTCGCTGTCGATCTTGATCCGCCCGCGCTCGTCCAGCTCAACCCCCGCTTCGTCGAGGCCCAGGCCTTCGGTGTTAGGCTTGCGGCCGACGGCGACCAGCACGCGGTCGGCTTCAATCGTCTCGCCGCCTTCCAGTTCGACCACCGCGCCCTTGCCCTTGCTCTTCGCGCCGGTGACTTTCGCGCCCAGCCGAAAGTTCAGCCCCTGCTTCTTGAACAGCTTGTGGGCGAGAGTCGCCATCTCGCTATCCATGCCGGGCAGGATGCGGTCGAGGTATTCGATCATCGTTACTTCGGAACCGAGGCGCCGCCAGACCGCGCCAAGCTCCAGGCCGATGTAACCCGCGCCGATAACCGCGAGCTTTTTGGGCACTTTGTCATAGCTGAGCGCGTCTGTGCTCGTGTCGACCCGCTTGTCGCTGAGGTCGATGCCCGGCAGGGTCGCAGGCGTTGAGCCGGTGGCGATGATGATGTGCTTGGCAGCGTGGGTCTGCTCGTTGCCTTTGTCGTCGGTGACGATGACGGCGCGGTCTTTGTTGAGTCGGGCACGGCCCTGATAGTGGGTGACCTTGTTCTTTTTGAAGAGGCTTTTCACGCCGCGCGTCAGCGACTGGACCACCTTGTCCTTGCGTTTGAGCATGGTGGGCAGGTCGAGCTTGACGCTGCCGACGGTCACGCCGTGGTCGGCGAGGTGGTGTTGGGCTTCGTCGTAGCGTTCGGACGACTCGAGCATGGCCTTGCTCGGGATGCATCCGACGCGAAGGCAAGTGCCGCCCGGCTCGGCGTTGTCGTCGACGCAGGCGACGTTGAGCCCAAGTTGTGCAGCGCGAATCGCTGCGACATAGCCGCCCGGCCCGGCCCCGATGACGATCAGATCGTGTTCGCTCATGCTGACCAGCATACGTCATGCACGCCGGCCGACAAGTTTGGCCGGTTCGCCGCGGAGCGCGTCGGAGCGCGGGCTTGAATGAGTGTCCCCCGCGGCGCGCTCCGCGGCTAACGGTTGATCACACTTCCATCAGCATGCGGTTGGGGTCTTCGCAGGCGTCCTTGATGCGTTTGAGGAAGCTCACTGCTTCGCGGCCGTCGATCACGCGGTGGTCGTACGTCAGCGCGATGTACATCATCGGCCGAATCTCGACCTTGCCGTCAACCGCGATGGGGCGTTGCTGAATGGTGTGCATGCCCAGCACGCCGGACTGAGGCGGGTTGAGGATGGGCGTCGACATCAGCGAGCCGAACACGCCGCCGTTGGTGATGGTGAACGTGCCGCCTTGCAGTTCTTCGATCTTGATCTTGCCATCGCGGGCCCGCTTGCCGAAGTCGGCGATGGTCTGCTCGATCTCGGCGAAGCTCAAACGCTCGGTGTTCCGCACGACGGGCACGACGAGGCCTTTCTCCGTGCTGACCGCGATGCCGATGTCGTAATAGTTTTTATAGACGATGTCACGATCGCGGATTTCCGCGTTGACCGCGGGGAACTGCTTGAGCGCGTCGATGCAGGCCTTGACGAAAAAGCTCATGAACCCGAGCTTGATGCCGTAGCGTTTTTCGAAGCTGTCTTTGTATTGATTGCGCAGGTTCATGATGCCCGACATGTCCACCTCGTTGAAGGTGGTGAGCATGGCGGCGTTCTGCTGCGCCTGGACGAGCCGTTCGGCAATGCGTCGGCGAAGCGGGCTCATGGGCACGGCTTCTTCCTGACGGTCGCCAGCCGGTTGCGAGGCGGTCGAGGGGGCGGATCCGGAGCTGCGCGGCGCTTCGCTCCGGCTTGGGGTGGATGAGGTCGAGGCGGTTTCGAGGTGACGTTGGACGTCTTCCTTGAGGATGCGACCGCCGGGGCCGGTGGGCTCAATGTCGGCAGCGCGAACGGCGTGCTCCTCCATCATCCGCTGGGCGGCGGGCATGATGCGCGGCTCGCTGTCGGCTGCCGAGGGCGCGGGCGACTTGGCTTCGTCTGACTTCGACTCGTCCTTCGATTGGGCCTTCGCCTCCCCCTTGACGGGCTCTTTCTGCGACTCGGACTTCGACGCGGCGGGGGCGTCGCCTTCCTCGAAGTGGGCGACCACTTCGCCCACGCGAGCGGTTTCGCCGGTCTTCTTGAGCACCTTGGTCAGCGTGCCGTCGGCGGGCGCGACGAGTTCCTGCGTCACCTTGTCGGTTTCGATTTCGACGATCAGCTCGTCTTTCGCGACCTGCTCGCCTTCCTTTTTATGCCACGTGCCAAGTTCAACCTCGGTCACCGACTCACCCGCTTCAGGGACTTTCAATTCCACGGCCATGGCTGCTCCAGCGTTCGTGTCATCAAGGCGTATTTGTTATGCCACGAAGACACGAAGGGCACGAAGCAATCACGAAGGCGGATAGGGAAGTTGAAAGGAATTGGCTTTCACTTCTCTGTCTTACTTCGTGTCTCCTTCGTGAACTTCGTGTCTTCGTGGCGAAATCCGAACTTTCATCAGGATACCGACTGCCCGACGTCTTCGCCGAACGCCTCGGCGATGACGCGCTCCTGCTCGATCTGGTGGGCCGCGCGCGACCCGGTCGCCGGGCTGGCCGACTCCGGTCGTCCGATGCCTTCGAACGGCCAGCGGCCGAGCAGCCTGGTGCAGTGATCGCGGCGGAGCATCGGCCAGGCGCCCATGTTCACCGGTTCTTCCTGCACCCAGTAGACGGGCACTTGCTTGCCGTAGGGCTCGATCGCCTTGGCCAGCGCTTTGTCGGGGAACGGGTAGTACTGCTCCAGCCGAAGGATCGCGACGTCGTTGCGCTCGAGCTTTTCGCGTTGCTCGGCCAGCTCGTAGTAGATCTTGCCCGAGCACAGCAGCACGCGCGACACGTCTTTGCGTGGCTCGGTCGACACGTCCGCGAGCACGCGATGGAACCGCCCGCTGGCCATCGCGTCGATGCTCGACACGGCGGCGGGGTGGCGGAGCAGGCTCTTGGGGCTCATCACGATCAACGGCTTACGCCAGGGCCGGAGCACTTGCCTGCGAAGCAGGTGGAAATACTGGGCTGGCGTCGTCGGGTTGCAGACCTGAATGTTGTCCTCTGCGGAGAGCATGAGGAAGCGTTCGAGTCGTGCGGAGGAGTGTTCGGGGCCTTGGCCTTCGAAGCCGTGCGGCAGGAGCAGGACGAGGGCGTTGAGCCTTCGCCACTTGTCTTCCGCGGAGACGAGGAACTGGTCGATGATGACCTGCGCCGCGTTGACGAAGTCGCCGAACTGGGCTTCCCACATTACCAGGCCGTCGGGGTAGTCGAGGCTGTAGCCGAACTCAAAGCCCATGACGCCGGCTTCGGAGAGCGGGCTGTTAACGATTTCGATCGGGGCCTGTCCCTCGGCCAGGTGCTGGAGGGGGCAGTAGGTTTCGCCGGTCTTGATGTCGTGCACCACGGCGTGGCGATGGCTGAACGTGCCCCGCTGACAGTCCTGCCCGGAGAGACGGACGCGATAGCCTTCGACGGACAGGGTCGCCATCGCGAGGGCTTCGGCGCTGGCCCAGTCGAGCGAGCGTGCGCCCTCGGCCATCTGCCTGCGGATGCGGTGGAGGCGTTTGATCTTGGGGTGGAAGTTGAAATCGTCGGGCAGTCGGGTCTGTTTTTCGAGCAGTGATTGCAGCTCGGCCTTGTCGTAGCCGGTGTTGACGTCGGCGACGCTGGATTCGAGGCCGCCGAAGTAGTTCTCCCAAATGCCGCCGAGTTCCTGGGCCTGGCTGACGTAGTTTTCGCTACGAGCGGCCGAGAGCTCTTTCTCCAGCAGTTCGGTGCGGCGGTGGGCGATGCGGTCCGCGTCTTCCTGGGTGACCCCGCCGAGTTGGAGCAGGTGGTCGAGGTAGCCTTCGTGGACGGACTTTCGCTTTTCGATGGCGTCGTACATGATCGGCTGGGTGAAGCCGGGCTCGTCGCCTTCGTTGTGTCCCCGGCGGCGGTAGCAGTACATGTCGATGACGACGTCGCGTTTGAACTCGCGTCGGAAGTCCATGGCGAGGCGGACGACGGAGGCGACCGCTTCGGGCGATTCGCCGTTGACGTGGAAGATGGGGATCTGGAGCATCTTCGCGACGTCGGTGGCGTATCGGCTGGAGCGAGCTTCAGGCGGGCTGGTGGTGAAGCCGATCTGGTTGTTGACGACGATGTGCAGCGTGCCGCCGATGGTGTAGCCGGGGAGGTTGGAGAGGTTAAGCGTTTCCTGGATGATGCCTTCGCCGGCGAAGGCGGCGTCGCCGTGGATGAGCACGACCATGCCTTTTTCACCGCGTGTGGCTTCGCCGGTGCGGTCCTGCTTGGCGCGCATTCGGCCGAGGGCGACCGGGTTGACGAATTCGAGGTGGCTGGGGTTGAAGCAGAGCGAGAGGTGGATGTTCTGGCCGTGGCGGGTGCGCCAGTCGCCGGAGTAGCCGAGGTGGTATTTCACGTCGCCGCGTCCGATGTAGCGGTCGGGGTCGACGTCTTCGAACTCGCGGAAGATCTGCTGCGGGCCTTTGCCGATGATGTTGGCGAGCACGTTGAGTCGGCCGCGGTGGGCCATGCCGATGACCACTTCGCGGACGCCCTGGTCGCCTGCTTTTTCCAGCGAGAGGTCGAGCAGGGGGATGAGGCTTTCCGCGCCTTCGAGCGAGAAGCTTTTCGCGCCGGTGAACTTTTTCTGGATGAACTGCTCGAAGATGACCGCGTCGGTGAGGCGGGTGAGGATACGGATCTGTTCTTTGCGGGAGAGATCGACCTTGTTCTCGTCGGCTTCCATGCGGTCTTGAAGCCACTGGCGGACGCCGAGGTTGTCGATGTGCATGAACTGCGCGCCGATGTTTCGGCAGTAGGTGTTTCGCAGCTGTTCGATGATCTGTCGGAGGGTGCGGATGTTGGGGCCGGGCATGGTGGCGGTGTGGAAGGGCCTGTCCATGTCGGCGTCGGTGAAGCCGTACGTACCGGGGTCGAGTTCGGAGGGGTCTTCGCGTTTCGTGCCCAGCGGATCGAGCTGGGCGACGATGTGCCCGCGGACGCGGTAGTTTCGGATGAGCTGGTCGACGCGATCCTGCAATGAGCTGAGGCTCATGGCCTGGCGTTCGAGTTCGCGGTTGAGGGCGGGCTGCGAGGTGATGGCGGACGGGCTCACGGCCGGGTGTCCGTTGCCGTGATGATGCTGTCCATTGCCACTGCCACTGCCGTTGCCGTTGGTGGCTTGGCTGGCGGGGTTGAAGATGCTGCGGGCCTGGAAGGAGGGGCCGAGGCCGTTGGAGCGGGTGGGCACATCCTCGCGGGCCCAGCGGTCGAAGTATTCTCGCCATGTCGGGTCGAGCGAGTCGGGGTCTTGCACGTATCGCCCGTAGAGTTGTTCGACGTAGGCGAGGTTGGTGCTGTCGGGCCAGGGCAGGTCGGTCTGATCCACGGTGGGGTGCCTTTCATGTCCAGCGAACGTGAGGAAAAACGCCCACGTTGGCGGCTCGGCGTCCCACCCCAAACGGGTTACACCGAGCCTGCGGCGTAGCAGGCGATCGCTTGCTTGTAGAGTAACACATCGGCCCGGTGGCGCATGGCCTTAATACGCGTTGTTTTAGCCGACGGTTATGGGGCGTACAGATGACGTCTCCCATGTCTAATGAATCATAGCCGGGCACCCCGACGGCGACACCCCTGAATGACCCTAAACCCGAGCAGGGGCAATCGGCGGCGGCCGGGGGTGTCGAGCGGGGGGCGTTGCGGGTGGGGGGTTGGCTTTGTTTACCCATCAATGATCTGAATATGGACTACCCATCCAACTCAGGCGCGGTGTAGGAGGGTGACGCCCACGGATTAAATCCGTGGGCTTCGTCTGTGCAATCGAGACCGTGAATGATGAGCGCAAGTTGTTAATTCGACAATATCTACAGCGAATCAGTGGGGTGGAGGTCTCCGCAATTGGTCGACATTTGCAAAAAAACGTGGTATCGCGGCGGTTGCGAAGTATATTTGTGGCGTCTGCCGCATCATGCGGACGTTGGAATGGGGGGGCGGCCGCGGTGTTATGGGTTGGCCGACGGAAGGCGATGATCACGTCGTAATCGCGATTCAGCTTGGAGGAGTTGAAATAACCATGACCACCCCCGCCCCTGTCGGAAGGTCCGCCCCCGGCCGCAGCGCCGCATCGGACGATCGTCGGCCGACCGGTTCGACGCGCACACTCATAAGGCTTGCCATTATCGCGATGGCGCTGCTGCTGCTGGTCGTCGGCGTCAGCCGGGCCGAGGCGGGCTATCGCGACCTGATGGGCTTCCCCGAACTCGAAGCCCTGCTGGGTAGTAACGTGCCCACCGGATTCGGCATCGGCGTGACGCACGTGGAAAGTGCGCCCAGCACCGGCCACAACGAGTTCAACGGCAAATTCTTCGTGAATGTCTCCGAAGCCAGCACCAGTACGCATGCCACCCGCGTCGGTCGCAACTTCTACGGCAACAACACCTCCATCGCACCGGGCATCGGCCTGGACGAAGACAACCCCATCCGCCTCTACTCGTTCAGCGATTGGGTTCAGTCCGACTTCCTTCGCCTCGGCCAGAACGCCCTCCCCCTGCAGACCAACAGCCGGGTCGCCAATCACAGCTATATTGCCGCCACCGACTTCGACAGCGAACTGCTCCGTCGATTCGATTACGTCGTCGAGCGGGATGATTACATCCAGGTCGCCGGGGTGAACAACGGCAGTACAAGCAGCAATCAGCCGCTCTGGTCAAGTGCCTACAACGTCATCAGTGTCGGTGTGACCAACGGCAACCACGCCACTGGCACCGCGGGCGTCGACAGCACCTATACCGCCGGCCGGGTTGCGCCCACGCTTGTCACGCCCGGCTATCGCCACGACGACAATGAGATCGCCACCAGTTGGGCCACGCCCATGGTCTCCGCCGCCGTGGCGCTGCTGCTGGAAACCGGGCAGGATGCGTCGCTGTCCAACAACAACACGATCACGAACCGCACGCGCGAAATCAACCACGCTGAAACGAGCGAAATTATCCGGGCCGTGCTCATGGCCGGTGCGGATCGGTATGTCATCAACCCGCGCGGCGACAGCCTGACCGACTACACCGCCGATACCACCAACAACCTCGACAGCCGATACGGCGCGGGGCAGATGAACATTTACAACAGCTACCGCATCCTCGCCGGCGGCGAGCAGGACGCAGGCAGCACCATCACCACGCACGGCTGGGACTACAACCCGGCGTTCGGCGGCGATAACGGCACGGCGAGCGAGGCGTCGTACTTCTTCACGCCAGGCTCGGCGAGCGAAACCGAACTGCTCGCGTCGCTGGTGTGGAACCTCGACGTCAACATCACGCCCGGCATCGGGCCGTTTCCGGCGACGTTCAGCGAAGTCCTGCACAACCTCGACCTGTTTCTCTACGACGTGACCCTCGGCGAAGTCCTGCTGGACAGCTCCGAAAGCACCATCCACAACAGCGAGCACATCTGGTTCGACGGCCTCTTGGTCGGCCGAGACTACGAGCTGCGTGTGGTGGCGAACGGGACGTTCGAGTGGGATTACGGCCTCGCGTGGCAGATCATCCCCGAGCCGGGCACGGGTGCGTTGCTGTTGACCGTGACGCTGCTGGCGTTTCGCCGATCGCGTCGGCCGCGGGCGGCGTGAGCGGGCGTTGACATCATCCGGGCAAGGGATATGCTTCGAATCATGCGTTGCAGGATGACGACCACGATCACGACGACTACCACCGCTGGGCAGGTCTGCCCGAGCGTCCGTCGCTGATCGTGCCCCGAGATTTGAGGCAAGCGAACGACGGCCGTCCGGGTGGACGGCCGTTATTTATTGCGCGTGCTTTTGCGGGTGTGTCGGCGTGGGGTCGGCTTGCATGTGCGGGCGTGGGGGGCAGCGTGGAATCGAAGCTGATATAAACGATGGTTTGCGATGGAGAACATGCTATGAAGATCACTCTGCCCGACGGCAGCGAAAAGCAGTATGACGGGCCGGTGTCGGCTCGCGAGGTGGCGGCGGAGATCGGGGCCGGGCTTGCGAAGGCGGCCATCGGCGCGAAGGTTGACGGTGTGCTGGTGGACGCGGATCGGCCGATCGCCGAGGACGCGAAGCTGGAGATCGTCACCGCGCCGCGGCAGGACAAGAAAGGCCGAAGCAAGTTCCGCGATGAACAGCATGAGAAGGATGCGCTCTACCTGCTGCGCCACTCGACGGCGCATGTGATGGCGGAGGCGATCCAGCGGATCTGGCCGGAGGCGATGCTGGCGTACGGGCCGCCGTTGGATACCGGGTTTTACTATGACATTGCGCTGGCGACGCCCATCTCGGCGAGCGACTTTGAGAAGATCGAAGCCGAGATGCAGAAGATCGTCGCGGAAGATCGGCCGTTCACGCGGTACGAGCTGGCGACGGATGTGGGGATGAAAAAGCTCGACGCGGAGGGGAACAAGTACAAGCTCGACAACGCGCAGCGGGCGATCGAAGGCGGCGCCGCGGCGCTGTCGTGGTATGTGACGGGTGAGGTTGCTGGGGTAACGCCCAGGGATGGCCATCCCTGGGCTTTGCAGGATGTGTTGCAACAGGGGGTGTGGGAAGACCTCTGCCAGGGGCCGCATGTGCCGGCGACGGGGTTGATCGGCGCGTTCAAGGTGACGAGCATCGCGCAATCGCATTGGCATGGCGATGTGACCAGCGACAAGTTTCAGCGCGTGTACGGCACGGCCTTCTTCAGCGCGGCAGACCTTGACGCACACATGGAACAGCTCGAACAAGCCAGGCAGCGCGACCATCGCGTGCTCGGCCAACGACTGGGGCTGTTCACCATCGATGAAATGGTCGGGCAGGGGCTGATCCTCTGGAAGCCCAAGGGCGCGGTGGTGCGCGACGAGCTTCAGAAGTTCATCAGCGAGCACCTGCGTCGGCAAGGCTACAGCCAGGTGTTTACGCCACACATCGGCAAGCTGGACCTCTTTAAGACGAGCGGGCATTTTCCGTATTACCAGGACAGCCAGTATCCGCCGATGATTCACCACGAGCATTTGAAGCATCTCGCAGACGAGGGGTGCACCTGTGCGCAGTTGTCCGCGTCGATGCGAGAGGGTGATATCGAAGGCTACCTGCTCAAGCCGATGAACTGCCCGTTTCACATCAAGATTTTCGACAGCGAAAAGCGCAGCTACCGCGATCTGCCGATTCGGCTGGCGGAGTTCGGCACGGTGTATCGCTGGGAGCAGTCGGGCGAGATCGGCGGCATGACCCGCGTGCGAGGGTTCACGCAGGATGATGCTCACCTGTTCGTCACCGAAGACCAGCTCGACGACGAGGTGGCGGGCTGCCTGGAGTTGGTGAAGATCGTGTTCGCGACGCTGGGCATGGACGACTATCGCGTGCGGGTCGGGCTGCGCGATCCGGACGGCACGAAATATGTCGGTGAGCCATCGCAGTGGGACAAGGCGGAGGCGGCGTGCAAGCGGGCGGCGGCGGGATTGGGTGTGCCGTTTGTCGCCGAGCCGGGCGAGGCGGCTTTTTATGGGCCGAAGATCGACTTCGTGGTGCGCGACGTGATCGGGCGGGAGTGGCAGTTGGGGACGGTGCAGGTGGATTACCAGCTGCCGCAGCGGTTTGATCTGTCGTATGTGGGTGCGGACAACAAGTCGCATCGGCCGGTGATGATCCATCGTGCGCCGTTCGGGTCGATGGAGCGGTTTGTGGGTGTGTTGATCGAGCACTTCAACGGGGCGTTTCCGACGTGGCTTTCGCCGGAGCAGGTGCGTGTGCTACCGATCAGCGACAAGTTTGTCGACTACGCGCAGCAGGTGGCGGACGAGCTGAAGGCCGCGGGCGTGCGCGTGTCGATGGACGACGGCAACGATCGGCTGAACGCGAAGATCAAGGTCGCGCAGGACGCGAAAGTGCCCTACATGCTCGTCGTCGGCGGGAAAGACCAGGATGCGGGCACGGTGAGCGTCCGGCATCGCAGCGAAGGCGACCTCGGCGCGATGCCGCGCGAGGCATTCGTGACGCGGATCGGCGCGGAGATCGCAGAACGGTCGGCGACGGTGGCGGCGGTGTGAAATGACGTGGTGATGGCGGCGGACAACTCACCCAACGCCGACATACAGCCGCCCAGGTTATGGGTTCCCCCCCCCCCCCCGTGAACCACAGCGTCGTCAGTTTCGTCTTGATATTTCCGCCGGTTCGAAGTAGAAGATTGCGCGGCATCTGTCGCATGTAAGAGTTGTACCAGTCCCCCCGCGCGCTCGTGAAGGCGTGGTCACCGAGCGTTCATGACGACCCACCACTCAGAACCTGAAAATGCCGAGCCTTCGCTGTTGGGTGAAATTCATGGCGGGGCGAACGGTTCACTGGAGACCCTGACGGATCAGGAGCTTATGCGCCGGGTCAGTCAGGCGGATGAGGCAGCGCTCGAGGCATTGTTTGACCGCTATAATCGGACGGTTTACGCGATTTGCCTGCGTGTGTTGCGGAACCCGAGCGATGCGGAGGAGACGTTGGTCGACGTATTTTGGGAGTTGTGGGCCCAATCAGCTCGATTTAACGCCCGCCGGGGCTCGGTGTCGACGTATCTGATGATGCTGGCGCGTAGCCGGGCGATTGATCATCACCGCTCGCGAGCGGCTCGTTCGCGTGCGGGAAATTCGACGAGCCCGCTGGATGTGGACGATCGAGGCGACGACGGGAAGGCCGACCCTGCGGAGCGTGTTTGGATCACAGAGCGTCGACAACAGGTTCGCACGGCGCTAGGGTCGCTTTCGCCGGATCAGCGTGAGGCGGTGGTATTGTCGTTTTTCAACGGGATGAGCCATCAGCAGATTGCGGAGGAGCTTGATAAGCCGTTAGGCACGATTAAGACCAGAATTCGATTGGGCCTCATCCGACTACGCGACGCGCTGCGTAGTACAGGTGGGGGCGAGGAGAGTCACCGATGAGCTGTAAGGAGCAACATCGTGACCAGATTCTCCTCTACCTTGCTGGTGCTTTGGACGAGCAGCAGCAGCAGGCGCTGGAGGAACATCTGGACACTAGCTGTCCGGTCTGTGCCGCATACATGGCCGAGGCTGAGGCGACGTTGGCCAATCTGGCTTTGGCGTTGCCGCCCGACGAGCCGTCTGTCGGTTCGCGTGAGCGGTTGATGGCGCGGGTGCAGCGTGATCGGCAGGACACGGCCCGCGCGGCGAAGGCCTCGGCTGCGCCGTCGCCTCGCGATTCGCCGACGATGCCCGAGTCGCGGTCCCGGTCGGAAGATGCGGACGATCAGACGATGGTGTTCGGTGGGCGGAGGCGGGGCATGATGGCCCGGCTGCTGCCGATGGGCGCGGTCGCGGCGGCGGCGGCGGTGGTGACGGCGATCGTGCTGCTCGGGCCGTTGACCGCCAATCGCGAGCGCGTCGCCGAGCTGGAGCAGCAGCTTCACGCCGCCGGCGAGACGGTCACGGAGCACGAAAGCAGCATGGCGCAGATGTCCCGTGCGATGGACGGCACGGCCAACCTGTTCGACTCGCTGTATTCGTCGGCGATGCAGATGGTCTCGTTCCGCAGCGAAGACGAGAGCTACGCCGACGCGGTGGCCCGGCTGCTGTGGGACGAGGAGCGGAACGTATGTCACTTTTTCGTTCGCAGTCTTCGGCCGCCGAGCGAGGGCAAGGTGTACCACCTCTGGCTGGTGACGGAGGATGATCGGATGGTCCGGGCCGGGCGGTTTAAGCCGGACGAAGATGGGGGCATGCATATCGAGTTCGAGTTGCCCAACGGCGTGGAGTCGTTCAGCCGGGCGGCGGTGAGCTACGCGAATGCGGATGCGGACGATGCGGATGATCTGCGAGGCACGCTGGTGATGGAAGGTCTGCTGCGGTAACGCGTGAGCCAACGGGCCATCGTCGGGCAGCCACCCGCCATCCACGGTTGGAAGCCGTGGGCTTCCGGTCTACAGACGATTCACATTTGCCGTGGCATGAGGCGGTGCGTCGGCTGACGGATGATATTACGATTACATACAATGCCCGGCCGACCTCCGGGTCAGCGCGACATTGCGCGACGACATTGACAGCCACGACGCGAAAGAAGGTTTGTTTGCATGACACGGTACAACTCGATCATCGGAGCCATTGCCGCCACCGCTCGCAGTGAGACGTCGCACGACGACGGGCCCCAGCCGTTCATCACGATCAGCCGACAGGCCGGTGCGGGCGCTCATACGTTGCAGGAGAAGCTCATCACGCGCCTGCGTCAGTTCGACCCGACGCCCGAAGGCCAGCACGACTGGACCGGCATTGACCGCGAACTGGTGGAGATGGTCGCCGGCGACGACGAATTGCTCGCGCAACTGGTCGAAGGCCTCGGCGAACAGTCGCGGAGTTGGCTGGAGGAAGTGCTCGCCGGGATGTTCAATACCAACGCCACCGAGATTCGCGCGTACCGCCAGGCGGCCAAGGCGATGCGTGCGCTGGCTCAGCGCGGCCGGGTGATTCTCATCGGCCGGGGCGGAGTGTTCGTGACGCGCGGCATGCCGTTGGGCGTGCACGTCTATCTCGTCGCGCCGGAGCGTGACCGGATCGAGCACATGCGGCACCAGTTCAGCATCACGCGCGACGCGGCGACTGAGCGTGTACGCGAGATTGACGCGAACCGTCAGGCGTTTTACCAGCGCTACTGGCCGGGCGAGTCGCTGTCGCCCGAGCGTTTCACCGTAACCTTCAACACGACCACCGCGACGGATGATGAGATCGCCGACGCGGTGCTGACGCTCGTGCCGACGCTGAACGTGCAGGTCACCGCCGAGCCGGTGCAGATGCCGCGGCTGACGGGTGTCTTCCAACGCGTCTCGACCGAGTCGTAGGGGATCAGGTTTCTGGTTTCTCGTTTCGGGTTTCTGGTTTAGACATGGGGGCGGTTTGCGTGGGGAGCAAACGGCCTACAATGCGGCGCATGCGTTGCGATCTGCACCTGCATTCGACGGCTTCCGACGGCACGGACCTGCCACAGGATCTGCCGCGCCTCGCGCGCGAGGCCGAGCTGGGCGCGATTGCGCTGACGGACCACGACACCACGGCCGGGCTCGCGGCGTGCGCCGAGGCGGCGGCGAAGCATGATCTACCGTTCGTGCCGGGTATCGAACTGTCTGCCGACCCGCTGCTGGATCGACAGACCGCCAGGGCAACCCCACCCCGGCGACTGGGTACGCTGCATATCCTCGGCTATTTCATCGACCCGGCGGACGAGCAGCTCGCGCTGGTGCAGGGCTGGCTGCACGAAGCCCGGCAGCAGCGCAACCCGGAAATGGTCGAACGGCTGAACGATCTGGGGATGAAGCTTCATTACGACGAAGTGATCGAACTGGCAGGCGGCGATGTGCCGGCGACGGTGGTGGGTCGGCCACACATCGCGGAGCTGCTGGTGCGCAAGGGGTACGTGAAGTCGAAGCATGAGGCGTTCGCGCGATACCTCGGCGAAGGCGGCGAGGCGTATATCCGCAAGGATCGCCTGAGCGCGGAAAAGGCCATCGAAGCCATTCACCACGCGGGCGGACTGGCGTTGCTGGCACACCCGGTGCAACTCGGCCTGGCGGACCACGATGCACTGGAACACATGGTCGCTCGTTTGCGCGATCTTGGTCTGGACGGGATTGAAACCCATCACAGCGACCACCGCCCGCGCGACGTCGAGCGTTTCGCCGGGCTGGCGGATCGGTACGAGTTGCTGACGTGTGGCGGCAGCGACTATCACGGTACGCGGAAGACGGTCAAGCTCGATCATGCACGGGTGCCGCTGGATGTGTATCACCAGTTGCGCGAGGCGTACGAACGGCGATGAGTTTTTGAGAGGCCGGGGGCAGGGCCATCGCATCTGATTTAGCCGTCGATTTTCAACGCCAAGACGCCAAGGACAGCAGATCGTTCTTGCCACGAAGACACGAAGGACACGAAGAAAACACGAAGAAAGGCAGAGCATTAGTTTTGGCAAGGCAGGGAAGCGTGCATATGTTCCTGAACACCTGCCCCTCCCAGTCATCCCCCTTCCTTCTAATTCTTGCTTCCCCCTTCGTGCCCCCTTCATCCCCTTCGTGCCTTCGTGGCTTGCCTTTCTTTCTGGCGTCTTGGCGTCTCTGCGTCTTGGCGTAACGAGCGATTATACGGTTTCAAGTTATTTCCAGCGCGTTTTCCCACCCCCTCTCCCTCCCAGGGAGAGGGCTGGGGTGAGGGTGAAACGGTTCCGCAGTCGAGACCCAACAGCATGCTGCGTCGCGGATGGTACGGGGTCGTCCGACCCTCTCCCTGGGAGGGAGAGGGAACCGGACGCGCTGGGATTAACTTGAAGCCGTATTAGATGCGTAGGCCCCGGCGGCCGGGGTCATCAATTCGACAACGGCAGGTGAATTCAGCATGATGGCGGTTTCGTTTCTGCTCGCCCCCGCCTGCGTGCTGCTATGTTCGATCGCCTGGTCAAGCCATTTGCTCCGCGAAGTCAGCCCTGGATCACCCGGCAGAGCTATACGTACGAGTTGCGCAATGCGCTGACTTATCCGATCGCGATCGCGATGGTCGAAGGCGGCGTGGTGGGCATTCTCGCGGCGAAGGCGTTCAACGTCGCGCCGTGGCAGTTCGCCATGATCATGGCAGCGCCAATGTTCGCGAACATGACCAGCTTCATCTGGGCGTTTCTCGCGCGCGGCAAGCGGAAAATTGCGGCGATCAACGTGCTCCAGGTCACGACGCTGCTGTGCGTGGCGGGCATCGCGCTGCTGCCCGGCGGCGGCGGGGAGCATCATCCGCTGGGCGCGATGCTGCTGACCGTGTTGGTGGTGCTGTCGCGTTGCCTGCTGTCGGGCGTGGTCACATTGCGGTCGACGGTGTGGCGGATGAACTATCCGCGAAATGTCCGCGCGCAGGTGACAGGTCGGCTGGCGTTGATCAACTCGCTGATTTTGGGGTTCGCGCCGCTGCTGGGCTATTTCCTGCTGGACTTGCGCGACGATGCATTCCGCGTGGTGTATCCGCTGAGCGCGGGGTTGGCGTTGCTGGGGGTGTTCAGCTTTTCGCATGTTCGACTACGCGGCGAGCGGGAGTTGCTGCGTTACGAGCAGACGCCAACCGCGCGGCCGCTGCCGCACGGCCTGCCGGGGCCGATTTACGAGTATGACCCGAAGCAGGCCCGCACGGAGCGCAACGACAAGCCGAACTTCTGGGCTGTGCTCAAGCAGGACCACTTTTTTCGTAGTTACATGATCTGGCAGTTCGTGGCCGGCGCGGCGAATATGACCAGCGAAGTGGTGATCATCTATATCATCGCGGAGCTGACTGCCGAGCTGCCGGTGGAGTACATGCTCTCGATTCTACTGAGCACGGCGATCCCGATGTCGCTGGCGGTGGCGACGATGCCGTTGTGGGCCCGGCAGCTGGACAGCATGCACGTGGCGCAGTTTCGCGCGCGGCAGGGGTGGTACTGGATCACCAATCAGCTTGCCAACTGGGTGGCGGCGTTTCTGGCGTTCGGGGTGAGCGGGTCGCTTTGGGCGGCGATGGCGGTGCTGATCGGGGCGCGGGCGATTCAGGGCATCACGCGCGGCGCGGGGATGTTGGCGTGGAATCTGGGGCATAACGACTTCGCCGACCGGCGGCTGGTGGGCACGTACATGGGCATTCACGTCACGCTCACGGGCGTGCGTGGGGCGATCGTGCCGTTTGTGGGGATGGCGCTTTATGCCGGGTGGCCTGAGATCACGCTGCCGGGCACGGCTTGGATATTGCTGCCGAGTTTCGGGGGGATCGGGTACCATGTGTTTCTTGTGACCGCTGCCGGGGCGATGGCGGCCGAGTTCGGGTTCAAGAGCCTGCATCGCGCAATAGTTCGTGAGAACCATGGCGGCGTGCCGGGGGATTAGTCGGCGGATTCGTACGACAACGCGTTTGTCCGTTACGAAGGCCAACGCGCGGGCCAAGGCCCGCGGCTAAATGGGAGCGGGATCGCAAGCCAACGATTCTCTGTGGGGGATAAAGTTATTAGTGATATGGTGGTATTTTGTATCTAGTCGTCGAGGTTGAGCCTACGATTCGGATGCTGCGGCGGCGTTGCCTGTCCCCGGCTGATCCGAACCCGATGAACGAGTGGATTGCTGGGGGGCGGAGTTGCTGATGAACCGTCGCCTAAGCGAACAATGGTTGGTTGCTCAGAATCGCGTGCTGGAGCAGTTCAGCTCGGCGCAGCCGTTGTCGGCAGTGATGCGGAGCCTCGCCGAGGGTGCCGAGCGGCAATTGGCGGGAGCGCGGTGTGTGATCATGCTGGCGGATGAGCAGGGCGAGAAGCTGCGGGTTGTTGCCGCGCCGAGCATGTCCGAAGCGTTTCGCGAGCAGATGCCGGCCTTGTCGGTAAGTGAGCAGCACGCGACCTGCGGCATGGCGGCGTATTTGCGCCAGCCTGTGGTGACGACGGACGTGCGGGCGGATGCATGCTGGGCGAATTTCCGCGAGGCGGCGGAGGCGTTTGGCATTCGCGCGTGCTGGTCGACGCCGATGATCGGTGGTGACGGGCACCTGCTGGGCACGTTCGCGCTGACGTACGATCATCCGCGCGAGCCGATGGATGGCGAGACACAGGTGGTCGATACGTGCACGCATCTGGCGGTGATGATCATCGAACGCCGACGACATGAGCGGGCCTTGCGCGAGAGCGAGCAACGCTTTCGCGCGACAGCCGACGCGGCCCCCGTGTTGATCTGGATGTCGGGCCTGGACAAAAAGTGCTTTTACTTCAACAAGGGTTGGCTGGCGTTCACCGGCCGATCGATGGAAGAGGAAGTCGGCGACGGCTGGGCGGAGGGCGTCCACGCGGAGGACCGTGAACGCTGCCTCAAGGTTTACACGGAGGCGTTCGCTCGGCGTGAGCCATTCCGGATGGATTATCGCCTGCGGCGGGCGGACGGCGAATATCGCTGGGTGCTGGATCATGGCGTGCCCCGCCGCATGTCGGACGGCACGTTCGCCGGCTTTATCGGCACTTGCGTGGACATCACCGAACAGCGGCGAACCGAGGAAGAACTTCGCGAAAGCGAGAGTCGGCTACGCTTCACCCTCGACGCGGCGCGCATCGGCACGTGGCAGTGGGACATCGCCACCGGGGCCGTGCATTGGTCGGACAACCTCGCCCGCATCCACGGCCAGAAACCCGAGGAGTTGACCGGACAGTTCGAAGACTTCGTGCAGCATGTCGACCCGGATCATCGCGAGCGCGTGTTGGGCGAAATACGCCAGGCCATCGAGCAGCAAACCACGTACGAGACGGAGTATCCGACGCAGTTCGGGCCCGGCAAGCCGGGGTGGATGGCGACGCGGGGCAAGGTGGTTTACGGCGCGAACCACGAGCCGGTGCGGATGAACGGCGTTTGCATGGACATCACCGACCGTCGCGTGGCGGAGGATCGACTGCGGGCGCACGCGCGTCAGCAGGAGACGGTAGCGCAGCTCGGCCAGCTCGCGCTGGGTGGTGAGGATCTTCAAGGGTTGATGGACGAGATCGTCCGCCGTGTGGCCGAGACGCTGGACGTGCCGTTGACGAAGCTGCTTGAGCTTGAGCCCAGCGGCAAGCAGCTTCGGTTGTGTGCTGGGGTGGGCTGGCAGGAAGGGCTCGTCGGCGAGGGCCGGGTGGGTGCGGAGTTGGACTCGCAGGCGGGTTATACGTTGCAGTCGGATCGGCCGGTGGTGGTGACGGACCTTGCCAGTGAGCAGCGGTTCAACGGTCCGCAGCTGTTGCACGATTATGGTGTGGTCAGTGGGATGAGCGTGGTGGTCCCGGGGCTGGGCGGTCGGCCGTGGGGCGTGTTCGGCGTGCATACGACGGTGCCGCGCGAATTTACGCGGGATGACATCAACTTTCTTCAGTCGGTGGCGCACCTGCTGGCCGCGGCGATTCAGCGCAAAGCCAGCGAGCGCGAGTTGCAGACGCTCAACGAAACGCTGGAGCAGCGGGTGGCGGACCGCACGGCCGTGGCGGAACATCGCGCGGTGCAACTGCGGGCGCTCGCGGCGGAACTGGCGCAAGCGGAGCGGCGCGAACGTCGACGGCTGGCGAAGCTGCTGCACGATCACCTTCAACAGTTGCTCGTGGCGGCGAAGCTGCGCGTCGGGGCGATACAGGGTCGGCTTGAAGAGCCGGAGCTGGCCGACGCGGCCGACCAGGTGGACAAGTTGCTTGAGAAGTCGATCGAGGCGTCACGTTCGCTGACGGTGGAGCTGAGTCCGCCGATCCTTTACGACGCCGGCCTGCCCGCGGCGATCGAATGGCTTTGCCGATGGATGAACGACCAGCATGGCTTGACGGTGCAATTGGACATGGCGGTGGTGGAGGATCAGCGGCCGCTGGGCTCGGAAGTGTGTGTGTTCCTGTTTGATGCGGTGCGGGAGATGTTGTTCAACGTGGTCAAGCATGCGGGGGTGAAAGAGGCGATGGTGCGGGTGACGCATCAGCCGCCGGGGCCGTTGCGCATCGAGGTGGAAGATTGCGGCTCGGGCTTCGAAGCGGCGGCGCTGCATGCCAGCGATGTGACGGCGGCGGGGTTCGGGCTGTTCAGCATTCGAGAGCGCGTGCAGTTGTTCGGCGGCAAGCTGGACCTGCACAGCCAGCGGGGGGAGGGGACGCGCATTACGATCGAGCTGGCGTTGGGGGACGATCAGAGTTCGCCGGCGACGATCGGCGACGCGCCGGCCGGCGAAGGTGGCTCGGGTGGGGATTCACCAACGATTCCGTCGGCGGATGATGCGATTGTCCTGCCTTGCATCGGGCCGAAGGATTCGACGTCGAGCGGTGATAAGACGGATGACGATTCGTCGGAGCGACCGCGTGACCGGGTTCGTGTGCTGGTGGTGGACGATCACGCGCCGCTGCGCAAGGGGTTGATCACGCTGCTGTCGGGCCATCGTGATATCGAAGTGGTGGGTGAAGCGGTGGATGGTGAGATGGCGGTCGAGGCGGCGCAACGGCTTTGCCCGGACGTGGTGTTGATGGACGTGCATATGCCGGGGATTAATGGCATCGAGGCCACACGTCAGATTGCGCAGCTGATGCCGCGGGTGCGGGTTGTGGGCTTGTCGATTGAGGAGCACGAAGAGATGGGCCGAGCGATGCGGCAGGCCGGCGCGGCGCTGTATCTGCCCAAGGGCAGCCCGCCGGCGATGCTGTTCGATGCGATTCGCCAATACACGGCTGTGGCGGAGTGAGCGGGCGTACGGCGTGACAAAACGCAACATTTGGGTCGATCCCGCCATAAAAAAGCGATAAAACTCGATAAAAACAGGCGACTGCGCCGATATAAGGTGGAGACGCCGGCGTGGCCGGGTTCCGGCATTGCTCATGGGGCACGCAGGGGCCGCTGGGCGCTGGCTGGTCGACCGATCAGGCTGGGTCGGCGATATTTTGGTGGATTCGTCCAAGTTCGCGTGAGTGCGGTGGTTGTGGTTTTATGGGGGTCGCGAGGAGTTGAGCAATTGCGAGGTGGTCGTGTTTGTTCACATCCACAAGCTACTTACGAGCGTACTTCCTGCGGCTACGGTGCGCGCTGCTGGTCCGGGATGCGAGCGAAAAACCGGGCGAACCACCACCGAGTTGTTGCTTGCAATTGAGAGATTGCAGGCCTATAAGATGGGAGAGTTGAGTTAGGTGGTGAATCGTACGGGTGATCAAACTAACCCAGGGATCTGCGTTTGACCGGCGGAGGCTGGTACTCACGAATTCAGGGGGGATTCCAAACCGCGGTTCACAATTTGATGTTGACTGTATGTGCCTCTTGAAGGATGTGGTGTCTGCGCACCCTCCGCGAGAGGTCGGGTGATGACGCCGGACGTCGTTGTGCGACGACGAGACGCCGGCCGATGATTCGAAAAGATGCCAAACAATGAAGGAGGCGTCGTGATGCGATACCTGATGATGAGCTTGCTTGCGGTGGTTGTGTTTTCAGCCCCCGCCCTCGCCCAGCAGCCCGGAGCTTTTGGCCCGCGGCAAGGCGATTGGGAAATGACTGTTGCTGGCTTCGGTGCCAGCGATCGAAACATTGACAACGGCAACATTGCCGTGACTGGTGAAGTGGGTCACTACCTGACCCGCGAACTGCTCGTCGGTGCCCGCCAGGACCTGTCCTGGGTTGGCGGCAGCGACACGAGCGACTCGTACGCCGGTGCGACCCGCGCCGTGGCTCAGTGGCACTTTGACTTCGGCGAATGGCGTCCGTTCGTCGGTGCCAACCTGGGTTATGTGTACGGCCGCGACCGTGCCGACTCGGGTACGGTTGGCCCCGAAGGTGGCGTGAAGTGGTACCTGCAGGAGACGACCTTCGTCTTCGCCCGTGCCGGCTTCGACGTTGAGTTCCGCAGCTCGAGCGACATCGATCGTCGCCGCGGCTCGTGGACCTACGCCCTCGGTCTCGGTTTTAACTTCTAAAACCCCGCCCGGCTCACTCCGGTGGGCCGGGCTCTCTTTTCATCACCCGACCGACATAGCAGGCGCAGAAGAAGACCGGCTCGTTCGCGAGCCGGTTTTTTTATGCGCGCGCGATCGGGTCAACCTACTCCCCGATCACTTTCTTCCGCCGCAGGATGTGGTGGTAGTGCTGCGCGAAGCGGTGCGCTTCGTCGCGGATGGCCTGGCAGAGCTTCAACCCTGCGTTGTTGCGGGCGAGGTGAATCGGCTCGCGCTTCTGTTCGGTGTAGATCAGCTCTTCCTTTTTCGCCAGCGCGATGACTTGCGGCGGTTTCATGTCGAGCTGGTCGAACGCGTCGCGAGCGGCGTGCAACTGGCCGAGGCCGCCGTCGATGACGATCAGGTCGGGGTAGAGTTCGTGGCCCTGCCCTGCTTCGCGGTATCGGCGGGACACGACTTCGCGGATGCTGCCGTAGTCGTCGTTGCCGCCTGCGATGGTGTTGATCTTGTATCGGCGGTAGAGGTTTTTCAGGGGTCGGCCGTCGATGAAGGCAACCTTCGAGCCCACGGTTTCGCCGCCCTGAAGATGGGCGATGTCGATGCATTCGATGTAGCGGATCGGCTCATCTCGGCCGAGCGTTTTGCGCAGCGATTCGAGGCCCTTCGTCGGGTCGCTGTAGAACGTCTCGGCTTCGGGTTGCCAGCCCTGGCTTTTCTTGCCGCGCTCGTCGAGCTTTTCGATGGCTTTAATCTGATCGCGCAGCACAGCCGCACGCTCGAAGGCGAGGTCTTTGCTCGCCTGCTCCATCTCGTTGCGCAACTCGCGGAGCATGACAGAGCGTTTGGATTCGAGGAAGCGGATGAAGCGGTCGATGTCTTCGCGGTAGGCCGCCTTGCTGATCTTCGCGGCGCAGGGGGCGGTGCACTGCTTGATCGGGTGGAGCAGGCAGGGGCGGAAGTACGCTCGGCCGTCTTGCTTCGGGTCGGTGTCGTTGATTTCGAGATGGCAGGTGCGGAACTTGAACACGCGTTGGAGCAGTTGCATCGCTTCGCGCAGGGCGCCGCTGGAGGTGAACGGGCCGAGCACTTTCGCGCCTTTGAATTCGGGGTTGCTCGGCTCGCGGGTGATGTAGACGCCGGGGAAGTCATCGCGGAGGGTGATGACGAGGTAGGGGAAGGTTTTGTCGTCGGTGAGGCGGGCGTTGAAGCGGGGGTGGATGTCCTTGATGAGTCGGTTTTCGGTGAGCAGGGCTTCCCACTCGCCTTCGCATTCGATGATGTCGAAGTCGTCGACGACGCCGAGCATGCTTTGCTTTTTCGGGCCGAGGTCTGCGGAGGGGATGAAGTAGCTGCTGACGCGGTTGGGGAGGTTGCCGGCCTTGCCGACGTAGATGACCCGGCCCTGTGCGTCTTTCATGAGATAGACGCCGGGCGTTTTGGGCAGCTCGCGGGCCTTGGCGAGCAGCTGGTCGAGCTTGTCACGGCGGTGGGTCATACGAGGGGTATTTTAGGCCTGTTGGTGAACGGGTGGCGGCGGTTGCAGTCAAGTGACGGGTGTAATAGGCCGACCTAAGGGTGGTCCGGTGGTATTTGTTGTTCCATATGTGCCGGGGAAGGGGAAGTTCAAAACATGGTCTGTCAAGGTAAGCGGTCGGCTCATCGTTGTGTTTGTCGTCAGCCGGTGCCGGAGTTGGGGGTCACGGGGGTGGTGCTGTGTTCACAGTCGCCGGTCGTGAATCTGAAGCTTGCCGAGGCATTTGAACCGGGGCCTGGCGGTACGTTCATGGTCGGTGAGTCGGGTTGGCCGGAGCGTCTGGGCGAATTTATTGAGACGCTCAGTGCGATTGAACGGCGGGACCTGCTGGCGTCGGAGGTGGACGAACAAGGCGAGGCCAATCCGTGGCGAGCGAAGCCGGTGGAGGCGTTGCTGGCACGCGTGCGTTCGCCCTGGCTGCCGCGGCTGCTCAACGCCTCGGCGAAGGGGGATGACCCGGCGACGGGGCTGCGGGCACACTTTCAGCCGATCGTCGATACCCGACGGGGCACGGTGTATGGCTTCGAGGCGCTGGCCCGGGCGACGCTCGATGGCGAAACGATGCCGGCGGGCCCGATCATCGACGCGGCCCGGGCGCATGATGCCATGTTTCAGTTTGATCAACTCGCGCGGCAGGCGGCGATTCGACAGGGTTGGCCTCAGCTTCTGCCGGGCGAACGGCTGTTCATCAACTTCGCGCCGACGGTGATCTACGACCCGGCGGTGTGTTTGCAGTCGACGTGGGAGGCGGCCGAGGCGGTGGGCTGCGATCCGACATCGCTGGTGTTTGAGGTGGTGGAGTCGGAGCAGTTTCCGGACATGAATCACCTGAAGCGGATTCTCGATGCGTACCGCGACCTCGGGGCGCAGGTCGCGCTGGACGACCTTGGGTCGGGGCATACCGCGTTGCATTACATTGACGAGCTGCATCCGGACCTGATCAAGCTGGACCGGAACCTGCTGCCGCGCGACCCCGGCCGAGCGAATCTGTCGCTGCTTCGCGGGCTGGTGGACTACGCTCATGGCCAGGGCATTCGCGTGCTCGCGGAGGGTGTGGAGACGGCGGCGCAGTACGACATGGTGCGAGAGGTGGGCATTGAATACGCGCAGGGCTGGTACTTTGCCAAGCCGACGCCGACGATGTCGCGCGAGCTGGAGGCGGTTGGTGTGGCGGGGGGCTGAGAATCAGATTGCTGACACGACAGCGCGGCCTTGATCCCGCACCCATTCAGCCGCGGGCCTTGGCCCGCGCGTTCGGCCCGGATAGCGCGGTGCAAGCACCGCGGCTAAATGTTGCCAGTGTTAAGCCGTGTTGTCGAAGTAATCGCAAATCGCTGATTGCGGGTTGCTGTGTGTGGGGTTCGGGGCGGTCTCGCGTCGCGGGTGCGGGCTGTTTTCTGCTGTCGGGAGGCATGGTTGCGAGGTGGTTCCGGGAGGGGGGGTGGTTGACAACCGCAAGAGTGTGCAGTAATTAATGTTGGACGATAAAATCGGCCGCTGGTTCTGCGTCCGAATGTTGCGGAAAATTTCTGTGCCCCCGGCCCTTCCTTCATTGGAGAGGACACTCCCTTGAGCATGCTCACCAAGGCGTTCGTCGTACTCGTCACTGTCCTGGCGATTCTTCTGGTTGCGCTGACCGTCTCGTCGGTGGCTCAGTACGAAGATCTCGCATCGGATGTACAGCGGCTGACCAGCGAGCGTGACGCGGCGCGAACGACTGCGACGCTTCGGCAGTCGGAGGTTGAGCGGATTCGGGCGGATTACGACCGTCAGCTTCAGCAGCGTGGCGAAGAGGTTCGTCGGCAGACCGATCGGGTGACGCAGCTCGCAGCGGAGTTGGCGTCGGCGCGAGAGTCGGCGGCGGACGCCCGGGCGGACCTGGAGAAGTGGGAAGCGTCGCTGGAGCGTCTCTCGGCGGCCCAGTCGCAGAGCACGGCGTTGCTGGGCTCGCTGAGCGAGGAACTGGAGCGTCGTCGGGGTGAAACGGTGGAGTTGCAGGGTCGTCTGGTTGAGTCCTCCGGCCGAATCGCCGAGCTGAGCACGCAGGGCGACAGCCTTGAGCGTCAGGTGCGTCGCTTCCGTGAGCGGATGCAGGCGTTGATGGAGGCGAACCGCGAGATTGAAGAGCGTATCGCCCAGGCGCCGCCGGAGCTTCGCGAGTTCATGGCGGACCCGGAGCGGGCCGAGCGTGGCCCGACGCCGACACAGCCGATTTCCGGCCGCATTGTGCAGCTTGACGAGCAGGGCCGCGAGGTCTTCGTGCAGGTCAACGTCGGCAGCAACGACGGCGTGGCCGAGCAGATGGAATTCATGGTTCACCGCGGCGAGCAGTATCTCGGCCGACTGGTGATCGACTCGGTGGAAGCGGACGTGGCGGTCGGTCACATGACGCTGATTCAGGATCGGGTCCAGCAGGGCGACATGATCTTCGCCGGCAGCCTGTGATCGACGACGAGTTGCTATGGCGTCGTGATTGGTTGAGTTGATTCGGTGGACGAACACCATTGCGAGGACGCGCGGCGAACGCGCTGAAGCGTCCCGGGAGTGTGCACGATGGCAGAAATGGGCGGAACACGAGGTGGTGCGAGCCACAATGTCTACACCGTGCTGCTGGCGGCCGCGTTTGTGGCGCTGCTATTGGGCGTCGGTTTCGTGTGGTGGCGGTTCGCGGAGTTGTTCGACACGGCCAACCCGTTCACCGTTTCGCAGGCGACGATCGAGACGCTGCGTACGACGATGCTGATGTAATCGGTTGGGCGATGGCGGATGTCGGGTTCTCGCTGGAATGCCCCCGCGTGGGCGCGTGGGCTAAACGGTGGGTTTGGGGGTGATGAGTGCGGGGGGCGGGGGAGTCTGGCGGCGGGGTCGCGTTGCTGGATTAATTTCAAGGCTTAAAACTGAAGGTCGACCGGGGCGGATCGCCGATCATGGGGAGGGATGTTGTTTGCGTCCTCTTCGTTGTGGTGCGCGCGTCGCGGTGCTGTGACGGTCGCGATGCGACAGGCAGAGGCGATGTGGTTATCATTCACGCTTTACGCAACTTGACGGCCGCGGCCGTCTACGGGCTGAAAGGGATCGGGGCTTGTTCCTCGACAACATATTAAGCTGGTTCAGCGTCGACATGGGTATCGACCTCGGCACGTGTAACACCTTGGTGTGCGTGCGAGGCGAAGGTATCGTGTTGAATGAGCCGAGCGTGGTGGCGGTGAAGAAGGGCACGAACCAGGTGCTCGACAACGGCAACGCGGTCGGCTGGGTGGCGAAGGAGATGCTCGGCAAGACGCCGGGGAGCATTACCGCCATCCGCCCGTTGAAAGACGGCGTGATCTCGGACTTCGAGATCACCGAGGCAATGCTGGGCTATTTCATTCGCAAGGTCAACGGCAAACGGCCGTTCGTGAAGCCGCGGGTGGTGATCGCTGTGCCTTCGGGCATCACGGCCGTCGAGAAGCGGGCGGTGCTCGACTCGGCAGAGCGGGCCGGGGCCCGGCGGGTGTATCTCGTCGAAGAGCCGATGGCGGCGGGCATCGGTGCGAACCTGCCCATCGTCGAAGCGACAGCGAGCATGATCGTGGACATCGGCGGCGGCACGACGGAAGTGGCGATCATGTCGCTGGCCGACATCGCGCAATGCGAGTCGGTGCGGGTGGCGGGTGACGACCTCGACGAGTCGATCATCAACCACATGAAAAAAGCGTACAACCTCATGATCGGCGAGCAGACCGCGGAAAAGATCAAGAAAGAGATCGGCTCGGCGGTGCCCATGGGCGAAGAGCAGTCGATGGAGGTTCGCGGTCGCGACATGATCTCCGGCCTGCCGCGCAAGACGGTGGTGACCAGCGAAGAGATTCGCGAAGCGTTGCAGGAGCCGCTGTCGGCGATCATCGAAACGGTAACGCGGACGCTGGAGCGGGCCGAGCCGGAACTGGCTGCCGACCTGGTGGACAACGGCATCGTGCTCGCGGGCGGCGGTGCGTTGCTGCGTGGCATTGCGGACGTGATTTCCAATGCGACCGGCCTGGACTGCCGAGTGGCGGAAGACCCGCTGACGTGTGTGGCCCGTGGCACGGCGATCTACCTCGAACATATCGAGGAATGGAAGCACACGATGGAAAGCGACATGGACGATGGGTGACGCGTCTGCGTGATGCTGGGGGGGCTGCCCTTTCTCTTCTTACTCCTAATCCTGGTTCCTGATCCTGAATTCGAACCGCGAATTGGAAGCAGGAACCGCGATTAAGAGTAGGAGTAGGATTAAGATTAGGGTTAGGAATTAGGGCGGGGGGAGCGCTCCGCTGCGCTTCGCGGCTAAGGGGGACGTGGGGGTGGCGTAGCCTTTTGTTTTGTCGTCCAGAGTGCTTTTCTCATGCGTCGTTCGTTGTTGACACCTCGTCGGGCGTTGGTGCTTGTCACGGCGGTGCTGCTGGTGACGAGCCTGCTGCCGTTGCGCGTGGTGTCGTGGGTGGGCAACCCGGCGCGGGAGGTGGTGGCGGCGGTGCAGATGCCGGTGACCGTGCCGCTGAAGAGCATCGGCGATGCCGTGCGTCGGCCGACGCCGGTGCAGCTTGATGTGGCGGACGAGCATCATCCGGGTCACGCCCGGCTGTACATCGAGCGGTTGGAACAGGAAGTCGAGCAGCTTCGGCGAGAGAACCAGGCGTTGCAGCAGGTGCGCGGCGTGCTGGGCGAAGAGCGGTCGGTGCAGGCGCTGCTCGCGCGGGTAGGCGGCGTGTCGGGCGATCGGCTGAACCCGACGCTGCGGATCAATCGCGGCTCGCGCGACGGGGTTGGCCGAGGGCAGGCGGTGGTGAGCGGGTTTACGCTGGTGGGCGAGATCGAGCGGGCCGGGCCGGTGAGTGCCGACGTTCGGCTGTTCACCGCGGCGGAGACACGGCTGCAAGTGCGAATCATCCCGTCAGACCCGACGGCGGAGGAACGGCGTTACACCGCCTGGATGGACATTCAAGACGGCGGCAGCGTGTTTGTGATCGAAGCCGAGCGAGGCGATCCGGTGGAGGCGGGCGACTGGGCGCATCTGGCGGATGAGCGATGGCCGCGCGAGGCGAGGGGGTTTGTGGTGGCGCAGGTGATCGACGCTCGGCCGGACCCGAGCGACCCGCATCGGTTGATGCGCGTAACGCTTTCGCCAGCGGTGGACCTCATGGCGCTGCGGCAGGTGACGGTGCTCGTGCCGGAATAGCCGCGGAGAATGTGGGATGTTGGAAACATTCGACATCCGCGATTGAACATTCGCGAATTACATGAACTGGCTGATTTTCATCATCGCGGCGTATGTGTTGCTGGCTCTGGAGTCGGGGCTGCGGCTGTTGCTGCAGGTGTGGGGCGTGTCGCCGAGCCTGCTGCTGGTGCTCGCGGTGTATGTGGGGCTGATGGCGCCGAGCGCGGTCGTGCCTTGGGCGTTTTTGATTCTGGGTTTGCTCACGGACCTTCAGCCGGGGCCGGTGCGTGATGGCACGGTGATCGGGCCGGCGGCGCTGGGGTATCTGGCGGGGGCGTACGTGGTGCTGCAACTGCGGGGGATGGTGTTTCGCGAGTCGGTGCTGGCGCTGGCGGTGCTGGTGCTGGTGGTGGGGATATTCGTGCAACTGGTTTATGTGGCGTTGCTGACGGCGCGGGGGATGGGGATGCTCACCGCCGAGCCGATCGTGGGCTGGAGCACGCCGGACCAGTTGGCGCATCGGTTTGTGATGCTGCTGTACACAGCGGTGGCGGCGGTGCCGTTGGGGTTCGTGCTGTTTCGCACGGCCGGGGCGTGGGGCTTTGCAAACCGGGCCCGGACAGAGCGGCATTTTTGATTTTCACCTCGGCCTGCTCCCCATTCACCAAACGCTGACACGGGCAAAAGTTGCCCCTTCGCCGACCACTGGCTAACATCCGATGCATCGGGATTCCCCGTAGACTTGGCCCCGCACAGGATTTATCCATGAGCGGATCGGCAACAGCGCTGAACAGCCACGTGCTTGTCCTCAATAAAATGTGGATGGCGATCCGTGTCGTGGACGCCCGCCGGGCGTTTTCGCTGCTCTGCCGCGACCTCGCGGAGGTCATCCGTGTCGACGATGGCTCGTACACGGCGTACGATTTCGAATCGTGGACCGATGTGTCGACGACCCGCGACCAGTTCGCCCGCCTTGAGCCGGACGCTTACGAGTGGGTGCGGACCGTGCGGATCGACCTGGCAGTACCGAAGGTGATCCGCCTGCTCGGCTATGACAAGCTGCCCCGGCAGGATGTGAAGCTCAACCGCCGTAACATTTTCGCCCGCGACCACAACCTCTGCCAGTACTGCGGCGAGCGGTTTCCCACCAGCGAGCTGAGCCTCGACCACGTCAACCCGCGCACGCTCGGCGGGGAGAGTTCGTGGACGAATCTGGTGTGTGCCTGCACGCGGTGCAATGCGAAGAAGGGCGGCCGAACGCCGGAGCAGGCGCGGATGCACCTGATCCGCAAGCCGGTGAAGCCGACGCGGAACCCGGTGATCAGTTTGAGGCTGGGCAGCGACAAGTACGCGTCGTGGCGCGCGTTTCTGGATAATGCGTACTGGTCGGTGGAGTTGAAGTAGGCGCGTGGTGTGGGACGCCCACAGCGTGACGCTGTGGGCGTCGAGGGGGGGATCAAAATCAGATCTGGAAGTCGTGGCCCTGCGGCAGTTCGAGCTCGGGGATGTCGGAGTCGGCGTCGCGGCGTTTTTTCTTGCGCACTTTTTTGGCGCTGAGCTTCAGCTCCGGCTGTTTCATGGTGACGGTGTGGCCGGGCGGAACGCTGGAGGTGATGAAGACCGAGCCGCCGATGGTGGAACCTTCGCCGACGACGGTTTCGCCGCCGAGGATGATTGCCCCGCCGTAGATGGTGACGTCATTGCCGAGGGTGGGGTGTCGCTTTCGGCCGCGCCAGATCTGCCCGCCCTTGGTCGAGAGTGCACCGAGGGTGACGCCCTGGTAGAGCTTGACGCGGTCGCCGATGATGGTGGTTTCGCCGATGACGACGCCCGTGCCGTGGTCGATGAAGAACGACTCGCCGATCTGAGCGCCGGGGTGGATGTCGATGCCGGTTTCGTTGTGAGCGTATTCGCTCATGATGCGTGGCAGGAGCGGGACGTTGAGTTTGTAGAGTTCGTGGGCGACGCGGTGGATGAAGATCGCGTCGACGCCGGGGTAGCAGAAGATGGTTTCGTCGGTGGAGCTGGCGGCCGGGTCGCCGTCGAAGGCGGCCTGGACGTCGAGCGCGAGCTGTCGGCGGAGCTCGGGCAGCTGGCTGAGCAGGGCGGTGGTCAACTCGCGGGCGCGGGTGTCGCAGGCGGTGCAGGTGTCGCCTTCGCCGGGCTCGCCGGTGCGGTTTTTGTCATAGCGGAGGGCTTGGCGGATCTGTTCGTAGAGGGCTTCGTCGATGCAGGTGAGCAGTTCGCCCACGTGGAAGCGGACGTTGTCGCTGGTGATGCGGTGCTCGTCGAAGAAGCCGGGGAAGATGACCTTGCGGATCAGTTCGAGCAGGTCGATCGTGCGGGCGCGGTTGGGCAGGAAGGTGGCGTCGAGGTGGTGCGTGCGGTCGTCAGCCTGATAGCTGCGGACGAACTGCTCGACAACATCGTTGATGCGGGCGGCGGCATCGCGGTCAGGTTGGTCGGGGTCGGGGGGCATGAGGGGGTATTGTAGCTACAGAACCAACCGAATACTGCCTTGCCGCGGCTGAAGATCGGTCAGGGCAGATACGTGGTCGGGGCAAACACCTGATCGTCGATCGGGTGATCTGTTTGCAACTCTACAAGTTTAAGGATGACCGAAGCTTCCGGAGCATCGAGTCGCTCAAGCCGGAACAATTTTACGAGGTGATGCTCATCGCTGATGCCGAAAAATGCGGAGATCTCGCCAAATTCGTCGTGAATATAAACGCCCGGATAGTCTTCGTCCGTTTCCGCGACCTCGTTCACCTTGTCGGGGGTCGTTTGCATGATCCTCATCACTGGCATGTTTGAGATCAGCAGAGCCAGGTCAGGCGTGAGAGCAAATGGGAAGACGCGGTGGAACTGTTCGAACGCGACATCACCTTCGATCGGCAAAGAATTGTGAGAGCGATTGCCGTGGCCATCATCGCTGATGAGATGTACCGCCGTACCGTCAAAAATCACCGTGTCTCTGGTGCCGATTGAGTGGTCAGGTTCATCAGGTGATGCTTCATCAGGTACAGATATTCGGTAGAGGATCAAGCCGGCCTTGCGGTCGAAGGCGATTTGAATGATGGGCCAGGCCTCAAGGTCCCCAATCTCATTCGTTACTGGATTCCGCAATTCCCATTTGGCTTCGTAGTGGTTTACTTCCTGGTATGCCTTGACCAGATTTCGGAGCCTCGGTTGCTCTTGCGTAGCTTCATCGAACCACTGGTTATAGAAGCCAATCAATTCGTCCTGTTCTTCAGCACTTGCCTCGCAAAGATAAACATTCCCTACGACTGCCCCGGCGAACCAGATCAACACGCATAGGAATTGTTGCACATGACGTTTCATGCATGCCCCTCAGAATAAATGGTTAGCTTGCGGGCTGGAGGTCGGCTTTGGGGAGCCAGCGCGTGGTGATCTGCTCGGCAGTGAGATTGGGGCTCGCGTGGCGGATGGCGGCGGCGACGAGGCCCATGAACATCGGCTGCGGGCGAAGCGGTCGGCCGGTCAGCTCGGGGTGGAACTGGGCGCCGATGAAGTACGGGTGCTTGCTCGGCGGTAATTCGAGAATCTGCATGATCGGTTGCTTCGGGTGTCGGCCGGAGAAGACCAGGCCCGCGGCTTCGAGCTGTTCGATGTAGCTCGGGTCGACCTCGTAGCGATGGCGGAAGCGTTCGCGGACGGTGTAGCCGAGCTTGCCGTCGTCGCCCTGGCTTCGCTCGCGATAGAGGAAGGCAGCGAGGCTGTTGGCTTTCAGCTGCACATCCTGGCCGCCGAGCCGCATCGATCCGCCGAGGCCTTCGATCTGCTTCTGCTCGGGGAGGATGTCGATCACGGCGTGCTTCGTGTTCGCGTCGAACTCGCTGGAACTGGCGTCGTCAATGTTGCAGACGTTGCGGGCGTATTCGATGACCGCCATCTGGAAGCCGAGGCAGATGCCCAGGTAGGGCAGGTCGTTCTCACGGCAGTAGCGGACGCAGGCGATTTTGCTTTCCGTACCCCGCTGGCCGAAGCCGCCCGGGACGATGACGCCGTCGAGGTGTTTGAGCACGCGGTCGACGTGCGTGGGCTCGATCTTGGTCGTGTCGATCCACTCGACGTCAACGTCGGCGGACAGGTGCGAGCCGCAGTGTTCGATGGCCTTGTCGATGCTGGCGTAGGCGTCGCGGAGCGAGGCGTACTTGCCGGTGATGCCGATGCGGATCTTGTGCTTGCGGTCGCCGGTGAGCTTGCGGACGAAGCTGCGCCATTGCTCGCGGGCCGTGTCTTCGTGGGCTTGGTTGACTCGGCTGTGCATGTCGAGCAGCGAGAGCACTTCGCGGTCCAGACCCGCGTTGCGCAGGTCTTCGGGGATGGTGTAGATGCTCTGGCGGTCGTGCATGGAAAAGACGCGGCGCATCGGGACGTTGGAGAACATCGCGATTTTTTCCATGGCCGGGGCGAGCACTTCGCTGTGTGCCCGGCAGGCGACCAGATGCGGCTGAACGCCGGCTTCCATGAGCTTCTTCAGGCCCAGTTGCGCGGCTTTGGACTTCTGTTCGCCGAGCGCGGGCGGTTCGATGACGTAGGTGAGCGCGACGAAACAGACGCTGTTTTCGCCTTCTTCGAAAGCGAGTTGGCGGAGGGCTTCGATATAGAAGCCGTTTTCGTAGTCGCCCACGGTTCCGCCGACTTCGACGAAGACGACGTCGGCGTTCTGCTTGACCGCGAGTTCGCGGAGCATGTACTTCACTTCGCCGGTGACGTGGGGGATCATCTGCACGTCTCGGCCGAGGTATCCGCCGTGGCGTTCTTTGTCGAGCACGCGTCGGAAGACCTGGCCGGAGGTGACGTAGTTGTCGCGCGTGAGGTTCTGGTCGAGCATTCGCTCGTAGGTGCCCAGGTCCATATCGGTTTCGAGGCCGTCATCGAGGACGAACACTTCGCCGTGGCGGTAGGGGTTGAGCGTGCCGGAGTCGATGTTGAGGTAGCCCTCCATTTTGATGGGGGCGACGGTGAGGCCTTTGTCTTTGAGGAGCTTGGCGAGGCTGGAGGAGAAGATGCCCTTGCCCAGGCCGGACATGACCGTGCCGAGGACGACGACGTACTTGTGTCGGCCTTGCTTGTAGCCGGGCGGGACGGGGTTGAAAAACTCCGAGTCGTGGGTCTTCTGTCCCGCTTCGGTGAGGATGTCTTGCGGATTGTCGGGGGGCGTGTGGGGCATGACCTACCGTACCATGGGGGGGGTGGCGCATCAAGGTGATTGTAGGCGTGGGGGGAATCGCTGATCGCTGATTTCTGATTGCTGATTGTTCGGGACGGTCGCGAATGAACTGCGGCGGCCGGTGCATTCAATCAGCGATTAGCGATCAGCAATCAGCGATCAACGCTCTTCTGCCGCGACGTGCTGGGCACGTTGGAGGCGGTGGAGGAAGCGTTTGACGTCGGCGCGGGAGCGGAGGCGGATGATGGTTTTTTCGCCGTTCGTGCTGGCAAGGCGGTGCAGTTGCTGGAGGATGCGGGGTCGGCGGGTGCGGCGGTAATTCCAGATCCATTTGAGAAAGGTGGGGTCCGGCAGCCGTTCCGGGCAGCCTTCGCCCATGTCCGGCCGGGTTCGGCCATAGTGCCGCAACGTCCGCCAGATCACTCGGCGGAGGCAGACGCGCCGGGGCATGTCGAGGAAGATCACGGTGTCGGCGGCGGCGAGGCGGATGTCCAGCGTCGCCCCGTAGTTGCCGTCGATGATCCAGCGGTCGCGCCGCACCAGCTGGCGCTGGCGGTCGGCCCACTCCTCGCGCTCGGACTCGACCCAGCCGGGCTGCCAGTGAAGGGCGTCGAGGTGGAAGACCTCAATTTCCAGCAGTTGGCCCAGCTCGCGGGCGAGGGTGGACTTGCCTGCGCCGCCACAGCCGATGATCGCGATGCGCTGCATGGGGCCGGTGGGGCACATAGCAGGTGATGATGACGGGTTGGTGGCGATGAGGCAAAGGGGGAGGGGGAGGGAATTTCTAATTGCTAATTTCTAATTGCTAATTGCTAATTGCGGATTGCGGATCGCTGATTCCTGATCGGGTCCCGCACCGATGCGATGAGCGATCAGCAATTAGCAATTAGCAATTAGAAATGCCCCCGCAGGGGGCCTTGCGTTTGCCATTCGGCGCGGAAGCGTCTCCAATATCGGCTCATGATTGTCCTGAGCCTGTCGTTGGCGTTGGTCGCGTTTCTTATCAGCCTGCCGCTGACGGGGCTGCTGGTGTGGGTGAGTCGTCGGCGGGGCTGGCTGGATGCGGTGGGAGCGGAAGGGCATAAGCTGCATGTGCAGCCGACGCCTAACGTCGGCGGGGTGGCGATCTTTACCGCAGTGGCGATGCCGATGGCGCTGGCGATGCTCGCGGTCTGGCTGGTGCCCGATGCCCAGTGGCAGCGGTTTGCGCCGGACATCAGCATCCACCTGCCGGGCCTGCGGGCGATGACGGCGGTGGGCGGCGGCGTGCTGACGGGCATGGCGCTGCTGCACCTCGTCGGCCTGCTGGACGACCGCCGATCGCTGGGGCCGATGATCAAACTCACCGCGCAGACCGCGGTGGCGCTGGGGCTGGTCGTGCTCGCTGACATGCGCGTGCTCACGCTGCTCGACGTCTACGGCGTGCCGGGCACGGCTCTGAGTATCGTGCTCGCGACCACCTGGATCGTCGTCATCGTCAACGCCTTCAACTTCCTCGACAACATGGACGGCCTGAGCGCGGGCGTCGCGGCGATCATCGCAGCTCTCTACCTCGTCGCCACCATCATCGGCGGACAGTGGTTCGTCGCGGGGTTGGCAGCCCTGCTGCTCGGGGCGCTGGTGGGCTTCCTGGTGTGGAACTTTCCGCCAGCCAAGATTTTCATGGGCGACGCCGGCTCACTGGTGGTCGGGCTGACGCTGGCGGTGATTTCCATTCGGACGACCTATTTCGACACGGACACGCTTCAGCCCGAGGCCGGCCGAGCGTGGTACGGGCTGTTGATGCCGCTGGTGGTGATGGCGGTACCGCTGTATGACTTCGTGAGCGTGACGGTGGTGCGAGTGGCGCAGGGACGAAGCCCGTTTGTGGGCGATCACAGCCACTTTTCGCATCGGCTGGTGAAACTGGGGCTCTCCCGCCGACGGGCGGTGGGGGTGATCTGGCTTTGCACGCTGGCGACCGCCTTGGGCGGAGTGATGCTTGGATCGCTGGCGACGTGGCAGGTGTTGCTCGTGGCGGCGCAGGTGGCGGCGGTGCTCGCGCTGCTCGCGGTGCTCGAACACGGCACCGCCAAGCGGCGCGGCGAGGTGTAATAGCGAGGCATGGTTGATGCCGTTGGGCACTCGGCCTCGGGCAGTGTCTACTTTGAGTGTCACCGCTTGTTAGTACGACAACGCGAGTTCTATTTGCCGCGGGCCTTGGCCCGCGCGTTCGGCCCTGCGGGCCGAAAAAGGCGGTGCGAGCACCGCCGCTAAATGTCGCATGTGCAGAAGCCGCGTTGTCGAATTAGAAGTCGACTCGATTTGTAAGTAGTGGCACCCGATCAAACATAGGCCCCAGCTCGGCCCCGACCCCGGCTGCGCTCACGCCTCGCGGTCGCCGATCGTTTGCTGGCGGTACGCGCGCGGCGACTGGCCGAGGCTGCGGCGGAAGACGCGCGAAAAGTAGAGCGGATCGTTGTAGCCGACCCGTCGCGCGACGTCGGCGATCGACAGCGACGGCTCGTTCAACAGCACGGCCGACCACTGCAACTTGATCGCCTGCCACTCCGCGTGCACGGTACGCCCGAGCAGTTGCCGACCCACTCGGCAGAGGTGGGCCTTGCTCATCGCGAAATGCTCCGCCACCGGCGCGAGGTGGGCCGGCTCCGCCATGTGGTCGCGCAGGTAGCCGCGCAGCGACTCGGCCGTCAGCGGCGGCAGCGACGTCGGCTCGGCGGAGCGGTGGTCCAGCGTGGTCAGGGCCGACATCAGCGCCGCTTCGAGCACGGTGGGGCGCTCGGGCTGCTCGTTGGCGGGGTCGTGGCGGATGTGGCGGGCGTGCAGCGTGGCGAGCAGCGGCTCGGCCGCCTCGGACCAGCGGGGATGCCGGAAAAACGCCTGTCCGCCGCCCTGTTCGTCGCGGATGCGGCGGGCCGTGGTCAACGCCTCGCCGCCGGCGAAGCGGCAGTAGACATGGTCGTAAGGTCGGTCGGCGTCCGCCATGAGAATGCCCGGCTCGACATGGGGCAGCACGAGCCCGACCATGCCCGCCGCGATTGTCTGCCGCGATCGGCCGTGCAGGTAGACGCCCCGGCCGGCGAGGACGATGGTGAGCATGGCGTCATCGTGAAACGTGCCGCGCGTGGAATGAAACGGGTCGTCGCGCATCCGCCCCAGCGTCCGCACGCGGTAGGCCAGCGTCGTCGCCGGCGGCTGCGGCCGATCGGCGTGTTGGGGGTGAAAATCAATATTGTCCATGTTTTGGCGCAATCATCCCATGTTCACGGGCGATATTTTCGACATAATACAGTTATTGTAAACCGCCTCGAAGTTATGACGCGCATATCAAGCGCAATTTCACGCCAGACCTGGAGCCTGATTCGACATGAGCACACAGCACCCCAAAGTCGCCATTCTCGGTGCCGGCAGCCTTTTCTTCGGCCGCAAGGCCGTGTGGCAGATGGTCCACAGCCCGCACCTCAACGGGGGCACGCTCGCCCTGGTTGACGTTGACGCCGACCGCCTGGCGAAGATGGAAAAGCTCGCCCGCATGGTTGCCGACCACAACAAGGTCAAGCTCAAGATTGAAGCGTCGACCGATCGCAAGGACGTGCTTGCCGACGCCGACTTCGTGGTGCTCAGCTTTGCCGACCGCAACGCCCACTTCCGTGGCATCGACTGCGAGCTGTCCGCGAAGTATGGCATTCGCATGTGCTCCGGCGACACGATCGGCCCCGGCGGGGTGATGCGGACGGCCCGCGAATATCCGCAGATTATCGCCGCCTGCCGTGACATCGAAACGCTCTGCCCCGACGCCTGGGTCATCAACTACATCAACCCCACCGCAGTGCACGGCATCGGCCTGCGGAAGCACTTCCCGCAACTGAAAAGCTTCGCCCTCTGCGACGCCCAGTGGGGCCTGCGCATGGGGTACGCCGAGCTGGCAGGCGTGCCCAACGATGACAAGTTCGTGCTGCTGACCACCGGCCCGAACCACTTCACCTGGGTGACCAAGGCCGAGTACGACGGCCGCGACGTGCTCCCGAAGATCGTCGAAGCCATCCGCGACAAGGCCGACGGCGACGCGAACGAGCAGGTCCAGGGCAGCGCCAAGCAATCCAAGGGCTTCCAGAACAACAGCATCGCTGCCGAGTTGTATGACACCCTCGGCGCCCTGCCCACCGTGCTCGGCCACACCAAGGAATACGTCCGCTATTACCAGGGCCTCGGCAAGGCCGGCCGGGACAAGCACGACCCGCTCATGCTCTTCGAAGTCCCCGATCGCGTCGCCCGCACCGACGCGTGCTGGGCCCGCGTTGACGAATACGTCACCGGCAAGGCCCCGATCAGCGAGTTCGACACCGAGTTCGGCCCCGACCCGGCCACCGACGTGATCGAAGGCATGTGGGCCAACCTCGGCAAGCGGTTCTTCATCAACACCGCCAACAACGGGGCCGTCCCCAACATGCCCGACGACGCGTTCCTCGAGCTCTACTGCGATCTGTCCATGGAAGGCCCCAAGCCGCTGCCGCACGGCGACCTGCCCGTGGGCGTTCGCGGGATGTCGCAGCAAGTTCTCGACACGCACGAGATCACCGCCGACGCCGTGCACGCCGGCTCGCGCGACCTGCTCCGCCGGGCCCTGCTCGTCGACCCGCTGACGAATTCCATCGGCGACACGGAGGCCCTGCTCGACGACCTGATCGAAGCCGAGGCCGACGCCCTTGCCCCCGAGTTGCAGCCCGTCGGCGTGCGATGAGGTGGTGTCAATCAGCGGATTGACGTTGTCCGCGGACACGCCAACGCGGTTTTCCATTTAGCCGCGGGCCTTGGCCCGCGCTTTCGGCGCAACGCGTTGAACAGCGCGGCGTAAGCACCGCGGCTAAATATCGCCAATGCAGAACCCGCGTTAACTCTTGCCGGAATCGAGAGCTGGTCGTGGTCGGCAGGGGTGGCGTTGCTTGACGCTAACGCGGGGGGGCGATAGATTGCGAGGGTCTATTTCTGGATTCGCCGATCCTACATTGGAGTAAGCCCATGTCGGCAGCGCGATCGTTGGTACTTGGCGTTCTGTTGTTGGCCTTTTCACTCGCCTTGGCCAATCCGAGCCAGGCCCAGCAGGATCGCGACCCGGCACAACTCTGGGCCGATTTCAACCATTATTCGCTCATCGCACGACCGGACCTCGCCCTGGCCGCGGGCGAAGCCCTGCTCGACCGCGTGGACGATGCCGAGTTGCTGGAAATCGTCGAAGCCAGCGACTACCGCGACTACGAGCCCACGCTCGAACGCGCCGCTCGCGTCGACGAGCTCCGCGAGGTCGCCCGCGAGCTTGGCAGGCGAATTCAGCAGGGCCGCGTCGACCAAAGCCGTGATGAGGAACGCATCCGCGAAGACATTCGCCTGCTCGGTGAAGGCGACCGACGCTTCCGCAACGCCACCCAGCGCCTTACCAGCGCCGGCCAGTACGCCGCGCCGCACATGCTCCGCGCCTTGCAGGACCGAGACCGTAACCGGCTACACCCGTACGTCGTCTCGTCGCTGACGCGCATCGGCCAGCCCATTGTCGACCCGCTCGCCGTCGCGCTGCCCAACCTTTCGCCGACCGTGATGGTGCAGGTGGCCCAGGTGCTCGCCGACATCGGCTACCCCCAGCCGCTGCCTTACATGAAGCAAGTGCTCGAAGATGAGCAGGTCGACGAAGACGCCCGCCGTGTGGTCGACCGGGCCTACCGCCGCCTCGCTGAGGTTGCGGGCATTGATGCGGACACCTCCGCTGCCGACCTGTTCCTCCGCCTCGGCGAAACGAACTACCGCGCCGCGACCCGTGGCGAGCAGTTGCCCACCTTCGACGCCGCCGAGAACCGCGGCATCGTGTGGGAGTACTCCAGCCGGGCGGGCCTCGTGCCGATTGAAGTGCCCGCGCCGATCCATGGCGACGTGCTCACCATGCGGGCCACTCAGCGGGCGCTCGACCTCAACCCCGACCTCGACGCGGCACTGACGCTTTTCCTCGCCGCCAACCTCCGTCGTGCCAACCGCCTGCCCGATGGCGAAACCGACCCCAGCTACGCCAGCGACCGTCGGCCGCCCGCGTTCTACGCTCTGCTGGCCGGCCCCGTCCGCCTTCACGAAGTGCTCGATCGGGCCTTGCGTGACAACGACCCGGCCCTGGCCCTCAACGCGATCGAAGCGCTGTCCCACACCGCCAGCGATCGTCAGTTGGTCGATGCAGACGGCCGACGTCAGCCGCTGCTGCGGGCCCTCTCGTACCCTGATCGTCGCGTGCGGTTCCGTGCCGCCGAGGCGCTCGCCAACGCTCGGCCGACCGAGTCGTTCAACGGCGACCACCGCGTGGTGCCCGTGCTCGCTGAGGCCGTTCGCCAGCAGGATGTGCAGTACGCCCTCGTGCTCGCGGACGATCAGGAAACGCTCAACCAACTGCTCGAACGCGTCGGTGAGCAAGGCTACGAAGCCTTCGGCGGCATGTCGCTCAGCGATGTCCGCGACGAACTCGAAAGCCGACCTGGTGTCGACCTCGTCGTGATCGCCCAGGACACGGACAACATCCGCCGGGCCTTCTCGCGAACGCGTGACGACTACAAGCTCGCCGCAACGCCCGTGCTCGCCGTCGCCCGCTCGTCCGATCAGCAGGCCCGCCTCAACCAGTTCCTCGGCGAAGAGGCTCGGTTCTCCAGCGTCGTCGTCGCCGACGAGCCCCAGCGACTCGCCTCGGCGATCGAACAGGTGCAGGAAGCCGACACCGGCGAACCCATCGGCGAAGCGGAAAGCGAAGAGTTCGCCCTCACCGCCCTCCGCCTGCTGCACCAGATCGCCCGTGCCAGCGACGTGTACGACGCGCAGGCCGCCGGCCCCGCGCTCACGCAAGCCCTTGGCGACGATCGCGACAGCGTCGTCGTCGCGGCCGGCAAGGTGCTCGCCGAGTTGGACAACTCCTCTGCTCAGCGTGCACTGGCCTCGGCCTCGCTCGATCGTTCCGGTGAGGTGCAGATCGACCTGCTGACCAGCCTCGCCACCTCGGCGATCGCGTTCGGCAACATGCTCACGCAGGATCACACGGACATGCTGCTCGAGTTCGTCGACACTGCTGAGGGCGACACCGCCGTCGCCGCCGCCCGTGCACACGGCGCGCTCTCGCTCCCGACCGCCAACGCCGTCCGCCTCATCCGCGGCGAGTAAATACACAAAGCCCACGGATGGCATCCGTGGGTTCGAATAAAAAAACAACGCCCCGGCCAGACGGTCGGGGCGTTGTTTTGTTTTGTGGCGTGGACCGTAAGCCGAATTCTGTTCCAACCCGCAAGCCGGGGCTCGCGTGTCGGGACGGCCATTTCTCCAGGCCCGCCGTTGCCGACGGGCTCAAGCGACCTACCCGCCCCATGGCCCCGGACCGGGGCTGCCCACAGCGTTGACGGGGTCAACAACCGAAGGCGGGGCTGCTTGGTCTTGCACGCGGTGGGGTTTACCATGCCCGACCTGTCACCAGGTCAGCGGTGCGCTCTTACCGCACCTTTTCACCCTTACTGGGCTACGCCAGTTTCAAGTCGCCAAGCGGTCGCAAACAAGGCCCTGTTGCTGCTTCAGCAACTCGGAACTCGAAACCAGAAACTCGAAACTGGCGAAGCCCAGCGGTTTGTTTTCTGTGGCACTTTCCCTGACGTCGCCGTCGCCAGCGACGCCGGTGGGCGTTACCCACCACCGTGTCCTGTCGTGTTCGGACTTTCCTCGTATGGGTCATGCCCATCCGCGGCCGTCGCGTCCACGCCAACCACAGTATAGCGCACCAACCTCCGCCACGCCCCATGCCCGGTCGAAAGCCCACGGCGGCCCGCCGTGGGGCCCCCCCCACGACACCCTCCCACCCCGGCTACAATGACCTTCCATGCCCGCACCAAAGCCCGCACCACATTTTTTCGACCTCGACCCCGACAGCCTCTCGGCTCACTTCGCCGACTGGGGCCTGCCCGCCTTCCGCGCCAAGCAGGTCATGCAATGGGTCTACCAGCACGGCGTCGCCGACCCGCAAGCCATGACCAACCTCGCCCAACGCGACCGCGACCTGCTCAGCGACCGCCTGCGCTTCCGCCTCGGTTCACCCATCCGACACGAAAGCGCCACCGACGGCACGCAAAAGCTCCTGCTCCAATGGCCCGCCGACCACGCCGACCGCGCTGACACCGACTCCCCCGCCGCCACCGACCCGCCCCCGCTCGCCATCCTCGGCCAGTCCGCCGACGACAGCATCGACGCCGCCGCCCAGACCGAATGCGTCATGATCCCCGCCGAGAGCAAAGTCTCCGGCAGGCTCCGCCGTACCGCCTGCATCTCCAGCCAGGTCGGCTGCCCCGTCGGCTGCAAGTTCTGCGCCTCCGGCCTCGGCGGACTCGACGCCAACCTCACCGCCGGCCAGATCGTCGAGCAGGTCTTCCAACTCCAGCAGATCCCCGGCATCGAGCGCATCACCAACATCGTTTTCATGGGCATGGGCGAGCCGCTGGCCAACTTCAACCAGGTCGTCCGCGCCCTCCACACCCTCATGGCCGACTGGGCCTTCAACCTCGCCGGCCGACGCATCACCGTCAGCACCGTCGGCCTGCCGGCCCAGATCCGCCGACTCGCCGACCTCAACCTCCCCATCACCCTCGCCATCAGCCTCCACGCCCCCAACGACGACGTCCGCCGCAAGCTCATCCCCTGGGCCGAGCGCGTCACCGTCGACCAGCTCATCGACGCCGGCCGATACTACTTCGACCGCACCGGCCGCGAAGTCACCCTCGAATACATCCTCCTCCGCCACGTCAACGACCGCGTCGAACACGCCCGCGAGCTCGCCGACGTCGCCCGACGACTCCGCGCCAACATCAACCTCATCCGCTACAACGAAGTCGCCGGCCTCCCCTTCGACCGACCGACCACCGACGACGTGCACCAGTTCCAGCATGTCTTGCGCGAGCGCGGCGTCAACACCCACATCCGCGCCAGCCGCGGCCGCGACATCGCCGCCGCCTGCGGCCAGCTCCGCTACGAGCATCAACACAGCTAACCCGACACCGCCTTCGGAGGCGTGCCGGTCAGCAGTGAGTCGCGCGAGTTGTATCACGCCCAACTCAAGAGCGAGGCTCGACCGACTCGGCCACCTGCTGCGTCGTGTCGCAGGCTTCCAGACCCGCGGCGGCGACCACCGTCGCCGGCTCTACGCCGTCGTCGCGCACCACGCCGCCATAAATCTTCCGCAGGAAGTAGAGGCTTACGTGCACCAGCCCGATGAGCACCGGCACTTCCACCAGCGGCCCGACCACCGTCGCGAAGGCGATCGGCGAGGCGATGCCGAACACCGCAATGGCGACCGCGATCGCTAACTCGAAGTTGTTGCCCGACGCGGTGAACGCCAGCGTGGTCGCCCGTGAGTAATCCGCGCCGACCTTCCAGGCCATGAAAAAGCTCACCAGGAACATCAACGCAAAGTAGGCGCTCAGCGGAATCGCAATCCACAGCACGTCCAGCGGCTGGTAAATCATGCGCTCACCCTGCGTGGAGAACATCACCACGATGGTGAACAGCAGCGCGATCAGCGTCATCGGCGAAATGATCGGCACGAACACACGGTCGTACCAGTCGCTGCCTTTCAACGGCACGAGAATCGCCCGGCTCAAGATGCCCGCCGCGAAGGGGATGCCCAGGTAGATCATCACACTCGCGAAGATTTCGCCGATGCCTACATCCACCACCACGCCTTCCATGCCGAACAGCGGCGGCAGGACGGTGATAAATATCCAGGCGTAGAAGCCGAAGGTGACAATCTGAAACACGCTGTTGAGCGCGACCAGACCCGCGGCGTACTCGCTGTTACCGCGAGCCAGTTGGTTCCACACCAGCACCATGGCGATGCAACGTGCGATGCCCACGAGGATGAGCCCGACCATGTAATAGCCCCATCGCGGGTCGGGGCCGAACAGCGCCGGCGCGATGTAGCCGAAGAACACCAGCGCGAGCGTGAACATGAGGATCGGGCCGATCACCCAGTTTTGCAGCAGCGACAGGCCAAGGATCTTGAAGTCGGCAAAGACCTTGGGCATCAGCTCGTACTTCACCTTCGCCAGCGGCGGGTACATCATGAGGATGAGCCCGGCCGCGATCAGCAGGTTGGTGTGCTCGCCGACGGTAAGCGCTTCGTTGAAGCGATCCACGCCGGCCTGCATGAAGTAGCCGATCGCCACGCCCAGCGCCATGGCGGCGAAAATCCAGACCGTCAGGTAACGGTCCAGCAGGGACATCTCCTTCGCAACGCTTTGTTCCATGGGGTCTATGCGGCCTTTCCGAGGTCAGTTGTTTGTCGTTTCCGCCGCCACGCCGTCGGCCAGTTGCCGCAGCCGATGCTCACCCACCGGCGCTTCGGGCAGCCACGGCACGATGGCGGTACGAGCGGCCAGTTCGCGCTGCACCTTTTCGATCTGCGCCACCTCAGCACGCGCGCGCCGCGTCAGCAACGGATCGGTCGGACCCGCCGCCGCCAGTGAGGCGTTGATCACCCAGCCCCACGGCTCGATGCCCGCCCGCCGTAAGTCATCCTGCAACTGCGCCGCCTCCAGCACCGGGGTCGTCTCCGGCAGCGTCACCAGCAGCATCTTTGTCTGCTCGGCATCCTGAAGCCGCATCATCGGCGTCACCAGCTTCGTGTTCGGCGCGGCGTGCCGCATCACCTCTTTGTGATATGAGCCGGTCGCGTCAAGCAGCAGCAGCGTGTGGCCCGTTGGAGCCGTGTCGACCACGACGAACTTTTTCGACGCTTCGCGAATCGCCCGCGAAAACGCCTGGAACACCGCGATCTCCTCCGTGCACGGCGAACGCAGATCCTCTTCCAGCAGCGCACGACCCTGGTCATCCAGGTCCTTGCCCTTCGTTTCCAGAATGTGCTGCCGGTAGCGTTCAGTCTCCGCGTCGGGATCGATTCGGCTGACCTCCAGACGATCCAACTCGCCTTCGATGGTTTGCGTCACATGCGCTGCCGGGTCGGTGGTAGTCAAATGAACATCGTGCCCGCGCGACGCCAGTTCCACCGCCACGGCCGCGGCGATCGTCGTCTTGCCCACACCGCCCTTGCCCATCACCATCACCAGCCCATGGCCAGGCTCGGCAAGCTGGTCGATCATCTCGCGCAACGACGGCACATTGACCGTCGGAGCATCGGACAGCGGGGTTTCTGTCACCTCGGCCCCAACGCCTCCACCAAGCAAGGCCCGCAGTGAAGCGACACCCACCAGATTGTGCCCTTGCAGTGGCACACTGTCCTGCGGCAACGCCGCCAATGCTGCGGGCATGGCGTTAATCGCCGCCTGGCCACGCTGCACCATCGCCATCGCCAGCGGGTCGGCGCTGGCAGGGTCGGGCATGACGCCGTTGACGATCAATCGCTGATTGGCGATGCCTAACGCCGACAACTCGTGTCGTGTGCGATCCGCTTCAGCGAGCGCTGACTGCTCCGGACGAGCGACGAGGATCACCCGCGTCTGTTCGGCGTCCGCCAATGCCTGCACCGCGTCGGCATACCGCTGCTTCTGCTTCTCCAAGCCGGCCAGGGGGCCGAGGCAGGATGCGCCGCTCGTGTTGGTTTCAAGGAAGGTGTTCCACGCCGTGGGCAGCTTCATCAGGCGAAGCGTGTGACCCGTCGGCGCGGTGTCGAAAACGATGTGGTCATATCGGCCTGCCAGCGAGTCGTCGGTCAACAGCCCGGTGAACTCATCGAACGCGGCGATCTCCGTGGTGCAGGCCCCGGAAAGCTCCTCCTCCATCTGGCGGACCAGCTTCGCTGGCAGCGAGTCACGGGCCGGGCCGATGACCCGGTCGCGGTATGCCTGCGCCGCCGCTTCAGGGTCGATGTTCAGTGCGTCGAGGTTCGGCACGGCCTCAATCGCCGCCGGTTCGCCATCGCCGATCGACGCCTCAAAGACGTGCGAGAGGTTCGACGCCGGGTCCGTGCTCACCAGCAGCACGCGTCGGCCGGCGTCGGCAAGCTTCACCGCGGTAGCGCACGCCAGCGAGGTCTTACCGACGCCGCCTTTGCCGGTGAAAAACAAGTGCCGCACTGACGACTCGATCCATTGCATGGTGCACATCCTGCCGATTACTGAGAAACCGCGACCCGAACCGCCAACTCAGCAGCAACTTGACCCACCGCCGCCACCGCCGCCACCGCAGCAGCCCCCTTCGTTCGCCGCCGCCTCCTCGGGCATCAGCGCCTTCTGTGCCGTCCGCATCAGCGACTGGTGCGGCACCTGCTTGATGCGCAGACCCAGGTTGAACGCGCGAAGCATGTCTTGCTCGCTCACGCCGAGTTTGCGTGCCTGTTCATGGTGATATTCAAAGCAGGCTTCACAGTTACCCGCCACCGACGCGGCGATCGCGACGAGTTCGTCCACCGCCGGGGTCATCAACGACTCGCCTTGCGCCGTTTGTTGCGTCGCGGCTTTCGCTTGCGTCGCGCCATTCAAACCTGCCAGTTCCGCCAGAGCATCCCGCTCCGGGTAGCTGCCCTGCGACACGAGGGTACCGTTGACGAGTACGGCGGGCAGACCATCGCCGTCCGTCTCGTCAAGCAGCTTCTTGACCGCCGGGTTTTCCGTAAACGCCGTCGGCTCCTGCGCCATGTTGTATCGCCGCACCTCCGCGCCCTGTTGTTTGAGCCATTCGAGATCGGACGAAAAACGAGCGAGCATCGGGTTCGGGTCCGTGCCACAGACGCCGGTCGAGCAGCACATCGGGGGATCGAAAACTTCAATGGTCGGCATGGGAATGTTCCTTGTGGTGGTTTGCAGTGAAAGCTGGACCGTGACCTTACCGGGTCCCCAGGGCGTCGGGCAGCGTCTGCACGTAGTCGCGAATCTCGTCGCGCACGCGCCGATAGTGTGACAGCGCCCGTTCGGGGTCGGTCTCGTCGGCCGCGAGTTTGGGCGGGTCGTCGAAGCCCTGATGCACCACGGTCGCCGTGCCGGAAAACATCGGACAGGTCTCATGAGCATGGCCGCAGACGGTGACGACGTAATCGAAGTCGACGCCCGTCAAATCATCGAGCGTCTTGCTGGTGTGGTTGGCGATGTCCACCCTCGCCTCGGCCATCACCTTCAACGCATGCGGGTTCAGCCCGTGCTTCTCGATGCCCGCCGAGTAAGGCTCAACGACATCGCCCTTAAGATGCCGCGCCTAACCCTCCGCCATCTGGCTGCGGCAGGAGTTGCCCGTGCAGAGAAACAGGACTTTCAGTTTCGGCTGTAGCATTCGGTGGCTTCCTTTCGGTCTTTCTCGCGGACGCAACAGAGCGTCTCGGCATCGCTCACAATGATCTTTTCTTTCTCCAGCGCCTTGAGCGTCCAGCGGATGGCGTCGCGAACCACGGACGGCGCCTCGCGGTCGGCAAGGCGGTAGTAGTGCCAACGCCCATCCTTGCGCCGCTCGACCAGCCCAGCCTGATGAAGGATCGACATGTGCTTGGACACCGTCGAAGGCGACAGCCCCAGAACTTCCACAATCTGGCAAAGGCACAACTCGCCATCCGCCAGCGCCATGATCGCCCGCCCCCGGCCTTCGTCCGCCAATGCCTTCGTGATTGCGACATATTGCTGCATGGCCATAATCCTTCACTTCGCCAAGTAACGAATTGTAAGGGCGTCTTGAGATGTGTCAACCGACGATACTCGAATCGCGACGATGTGGTCAGCCCGAATGCGCTTGGGATTCCAGCCGCTCGGAACCGGCGACAAGGCGGCGCAAATGCGGCGCAGCAATCAACTGCCGGGCCCTGCATGGACGAGAACGATGCGCGCAAAGAAAAACCGCAAGCGTTGCTGGATGCAGAC